>JAHIRR010000309.1 GCA_018818505.1 Candidatus Omnitrophota bacterium
CGCCAGGCTGTCCCGCGGTATGTATGACTGCGTCTACACCGCTGCCAAGCGCCTTCATCACATCCTTTTCTTCCCTTATGTCCCCTTTTATCCTCTTTACGTTTTCGAACTGGCTCAGGTAGTTCCAATTAAACTCCACGCTCTCCTTATTATATCCGAATAGATTAGAACGCATCAGATTATCCAGTACGATTACCTCGTCGCCTTTCTTTGAATAATACTCTGCTGTATGAGACCCCACCAAACCTGCTCCACCTGTCACCAATACCCTCATTTCCCCCTCCTTTTAAACATGCGAATACGTCTTCATCAGATTTAATCTCTCAATACCCATAATATATTTCGAACTCTTTGTCATGCGCCAGGGAAAAAAACTGGTGATCTTTTCCGCGCCGTCATCGTAAGCCGCGTCATACTTGGCCTCGAGAATAACAGAAACATGAACCATGGACTTATCTAAAGATGTGTTCGCGAAACCAGCGATGCTATAAAACTCCAGGCCTGAATCAAGCGTGATCCTGTACTTTTTATCCGCCGACAGATAATACCTTCTCCTGTAGCTATTCAGAAGGGAGAAATCCATGCAGCTTAGATCCATCTTTAATCTGTCAGGCATATCAGATCTCCTGATAGCGTCCTGAAGATCTATCCTGGAAAAACCGCTGTCAAGCCTGAACCCCTCCAGGGAAAAAGAAGTCTTCTGGCAGACAAGCCCAGTCTTTGCCTTAAGCTCCAGCACAGGACTCCGCACCTCTCCCAGCAGATCCCCATACCACCTGACCCGGATCTTGACCCGGTTTTCCATGCCAGTGACATTGTGAAAATAACTGGACATGTCAAAGGAATCGAGATAGATGTTATTAACCCTGCGCTCGTAATATATCTCGAAAAAAGCCGCAGGATGAAACCTTATAAATGAATCTACCTCTTGTCTTGTAAAGTGGTTTATAAAAAACTTGCGCTCGTATCTGAAATTATTCTTTTCCATAGAGTAGCGTGTAGACATCCTCTTCGTTCGGCCGAATATCTATCTTGTCGACGGTGATTTTGGAGCCTTTTTCAACCAGATATTTTTTTTCAATGCCCCTGGCCTTAAGAGAACTTACATTTATTGTAGCTGGCCCGTATTCTGGCTTTTTCTTGTAAGCGGCAAACGCCACTCTGCAATCAAAAACCTCAACACCCGCTATATTTACAACTGAACTATCCTTGCCTGCCACAGCAATATTTGAATTCTTTATCTTTATCCCTTCAATATCCGCGCTGCTCGACTCTCCCACGCTTACACCTTTATCACCTGCGCCGTCTATAAAAACATCCCTGATCTTAACTACACTGCCTGATATATCTATACCATCATTCCCGCACTGCAAAAACGAGGAATTAGTTATGTCTCCTTTTGTGAAATCACCGTCAAATGCATCAGAAAAGGTATACGCAAAAAGTGTATCATCAATACTGAACTCGCTTCTTATAATATTCAATCCATCCTCTGACCTGTTTCCTAAAAACTTGCAGCTGTATATCTCAACGGGCGATTCGTAAAAAGTAACAGCTCCAGTAACTTCCAGCCCTATCTGCTCTGGCGCTGCCAGATCTTTAAATACAACGCTCTTTAAAATATTCGTGTCACTGTCTGCCATCACAACAATGCCCTGACCCGTGGAATCGCCTGAACAAATCACAATAGGCTCTTCCTTTGTCCCTATAAATTTAATGGGTGAATAAGAAACAACGCTCGCTTTATTTGAAAGATCGATCCTGGTTCCTTTTGAACATAAAACTACAAAGCCTTCAGGAATTATAAGATCTCTATCAAGGCCCCACTCTCCTGGTAAAATAGTAATTTTTCCCGCGTCATCATCCACTGCCAGAAACTCAAATCCTTGTACATTTGACTTCTGTCTGGCTAAATCACTATCAATATAAGCCTTATCCAGATGCGCGTATGGAAAGATGTCTTCGACTCTATCCTGCGCTGTCCCAAATATCCTGCAGTTAAGCCTTAAGTCAGAAATGTCCTCTTCCCCCTTCCACTCAAATCCTTGTGGAAAGAAAAATTTAACGTCTCTATATTCGACTGGCTGATGCTCCGTCTTCCCTAAAAAGATTATCTCTTCTGACGGCTTTAATACTGTTAAATCCTTATAAGAAACACTCAAGGCCTCGACATCCATTGATTGTATGTTTCCCAATTCGAGCTCAATACCATCACTATCGGAGTTTTTAAAATAGGCATTGATGACTTTCTCAGGGGCGAGGGCCATATTTATTACACCTATATTATTATGATAGATATCTTTCGAAAAATTGTAATACGGGAATTCCTTATAGATAATATTCAATTTCTTTTCCAATTCATCTTCTATATCGTTAAAAAAATTGTTTATGTAATCCGGGTTTGAGATCCTCTCGAGCTCTTTTATGTATTTCTGATAAAATTTCCTGTCGTTTAACAAGGCTGCGCAGAAACTCTTTTTCCCGCCAGCCGCAGCATGCGCACTACTCCAGTATTTCAAAGACAACTCGGATATGGGAGAACACGTCCCATCAAAGCCTATGGGCTCCAATCTGGCAGTGATCGGATTAAAATAGAATCTCATGTTGATCCAGCCTGTCCCATGCTCTGAGCCCATCAGATCGCTTACAGCAAAAAACTTAGCGAGCTTGTCTGAGTCAAAGACATTGCTGACCTTTAAATCGCCTTTTCGAAAAGACTCTAATAGGCTTATGGCCTTCATAAATTGCCGGCGTTTGACAGGATCCCTTAAAATACTGTTGGTCTGAAATGCGTCTATAGAACTCGAAAGGTAGCTCCCACTTTCAGAGATCCTGTCGCGCTCCTTCCAGAAAATAGTCTCATCAAATCTTATGATAGGGCCTTCTCTATACTCATTATTCTCTATTAAACGTTTCTCAAAAAATTCTTCTATTGCGTATATACCGAGGTCTTTCCCGTTTACTGTAACATTTATAAAATCATATCTTAAGGCTACTAGCCCCTCTTTTTTTAAAACCTTGTGATAAAGCCATTCGTAAATATAATTTCTGGTCTTTGGATGCTGTATAGAAAATATCTTCATGCCAAACAACGTTTCATTGCCTTTCACTTTTATTCGGAATGACCACTTATCTGTCTCAAGATGGTCAGTATGATCTCCTTTTAGACGCAGGGCTACCTTTACAGTCTTGCCATTGTGCCTTATCTGGGCTGGAACAAAATCGCTGTCATCCGCTGCCAGATTATTTAACTCCAGGGCCTCCCGCCTTTTGTATTCGAGCTTCTGAAAATCTTTATGCGCAATATCAATGGTTATATTCTCAGGCCTGGCCAGAAACATGCCCCTTGCCACATGCTTCAAGAACACGCGCTTCTTTTTCATGGCAGGCTTTATCCTTTCCTCTATAACATCTGTTTTATGCACTATAATACCTGCGAGAAAAATCAAAAGCGAATACACGGCCACTGCCGTCACAATAAGCTGCCTCCTGTGTGTCTTTAAATATCGCGACATGAATCTGGCCGAATAATCTATAATCGGATTCTTTTTCTCTGATGCCTTTATTCTCACTTTAGTAAATTCCCTTATTATCTAAAAATGTTATTTTTATAGAATCTTTTAGTTTTCTCAATTCTTCTCTCGCTTCTTTCAGATTTTCGAAATCCTTGAACTCGACTAGGAACGATGCCTCCAGCGCTTCTTTTGTCTCGTCAAATCTCTTCATGTTTAATCCAAGAGAGTGTTTCTTAAGTACGCGCACGATACTATCGAGATCTATCTTCTGTGAATCCTGACTCGATACTGTCAGATATAGATTTTGATTATCCTGGAATCTATGAGAGAATTTCTTGAGGCATATAATAGCGATGATGATGAAAAAGGCCATTATGGTAATCGCCCTCTGGTCCGCGCCAAAACCAAGACCTATGGCAATAGAAAGAAATAGATACGCCAATTCTTCAGGTTCTTTTATAGCTGCGCGGAACCTCACAATAGAAAGCGCGCCTACCAGGCCCAGAGATAATGCCAGCGAGGATTTTACGATGGCGATCACGAGCATCGTCGTCATTGTCAGAAGCATGAAATTCCTGGCAAAGATCCTGCGGTTAGAAAGCGACTCGCCGTATTTTATATAGACCCTGCTCAGTATAAACGACAGTATTGCCGCAAGAAGTAAATTGAACGCAAACCCCGCTATCGGTATCTGCACGCTCTGCGTCGCTAAAAATTCCTGAAATGTCTGAAGTCTATTCATGTCTTTCTCCTTTTCTGCGCTGCGATTAAAATAGCGTTGGAAAGATTAACTCCGGTAAAGCGGTAAAATAATAAATCAAATATATATTTCCTTTTCAATTCTGGCCTAAACTCGCCATAATCATAATCCACGGAATATTCATTAACCTCAAAACCGTATTTTTTCAATAATCTGGTAAGGGTCCAGGGTGTAAAATAAAATAAGTGCTTGTTGCCTTCCTCGTCAATCGCAGGATACATCTTTTTTAATTTCAATTTTCCCTTTAAGGGGGAGCTGTTAATTGCTTTTTTAACCGCGTTTTTAAAAAAATGCCTGCGGCCCAGCCATGAATCATTAGGCACTGCTATAAATAAAAAACCATCATCCTTTAAGATCCTACTCGTTTCCTTTATTGCTATCGATGGATAAGGCAAATGCTCCAACACGTGCCAAAAACAAACCGCGTCAAAAAATCTTTCATGATATTTTACGTCCTCAAACTGCCCCAAAGAAAGTTCTAGTCCGAATTCCTTTTTCGCAAACTCAATCGCATAGCGCGAGGTCTCTGTGCCAAAACACTGCCATTTATTTGCCCTTTTGGCCTGTGATAAAAATTCTCCCAGGCCCGCTCCTACATCCAGAAGCCTTCCTTCGTTTACAAATCTATTCAAAAAATTAAACCTTGCCTCGTATCTAAATTCGCTTTTCGGTTCTAGTTTTCCCCATCCTTCGCAATTCTCATAATTCCAGTCATAAGCCTCTGATATCTTATCCTGACCAGGGCGATGGCTTACGAATTTTAAACCGCAGATCCTGCATTGCACTATGCGGCCTTTCTCATCGATAAGCCTGGTTTTAGAATTATCACAAATATCACAGCGTAATATCGTTTCATATCCAGAACTCATCCAGGCTGCTCCTTCTTCTCTCTCTTCTTTACTAATTCCCAATATTTTGCCCATTTTGAAAATTCTACCCATGCATAAAGAACAGCAAAAACAATCCCGTGCATCCCCTCGAGAAACCCTTTTTTCTTTACATAAAGTTTCCAGAATGTCTTGCGAGTCTTCTTCAAAAGCCCTTTTCTCACAAAGGCAATATTTTTTGCTCCGAATTCGTCCAGCATTCTCTGCGCCTGAAGATTCGTATACCTGTTCTGGCGATCTATAAATTCAGATATGCTGTAAAAAGGATGATGCTCTATTATTTCCTCCATCTTTCCCATCTCACCCTTGACCATAAGGGTTTCGTGAATACTGCCCTGATAAAAGGCCTTGCCCTTCCTGAAGAAATGCGCAGAATAATGATACCACCCTCCGTATTTCATTGCCTTTCCTAAAAAAAAGTTTTGCCTGCGGAATTTATAAGCTGCGTACTTATTCTCACTATCGGCAAGTATCTTCTCTATGGCCTGCCGCATACCACCGGTAACTACGTCATCGGCGTCCAATTGAAGGATCCAATCACCCGAAGACTGGTCTACGCCGGCATTCCTTTCCTTGTCAAATCCCTGAAATTTTCTCTGAATAATTTTAGCGCCATATTCTTGACATATGCTGATAGTAGAATCAGTGGAAAATCCGTCTACTACCACTATCTCGTCTGCCCATTTTATGCTTTCGAGGCAGTTGCGTACCTTATCTTCTGCATTTTTTGTGATTATTACGGCTGAAAGCTTTAATTTTTTATTCATTTCAAACCTTCCATTCAAGGATAAACCGATTTCTGTTTCCATAATTGTCTTGCTTTTTCCAGTGAAGGTTCAAACAAAACATCCGCTTTATGGTAAAATTTTAATTTTTTAAATATGCTGCTTAACATCCTGTTATCAGAGATTATAATATTCGGACTTTTTTTTGGCGTTTTCTTTAACATCTTACAGATAGATAGTATGTTGTAAAAATAGTCGTTAAGCCAGAAAAATCGAACATTAGACTGGCCGTCAAAGTCATAAGAGATCCTTTGAGACTTTTTTAGAAATATCCATATCTGGTGATTGTCTTTTGCCGCGAGAAGCGCGATCTTATTTATCCTGTCTTGTTTGATTTTAGAACGGCCTGACGCGACATAAGCTATCTTCAAAGGTTTACCCCATCTGCGGCAAAAGATATCGTAATTCTTTTTATAAATCCGCTCTTTTTCATGAGGCCGCTTTTTTAAAGTAGCGCTGCCTTCGTGATAAACGTAGGAGGCCTTTGCCCTGGCGCATTTAAACCCGGCTTCCTGCGTTCTGCGGCAAAAATCAGACTCCTCAAAAAAATAGGGGGAAAATATCTCATCAAGAAACCCTATTTTATCGATCACCTCTCTTTTTATCAGCATGCAAAATCCTTCACACCTGCCCAGCTCTTGCCACTGTCCTTTGAAATCCTTAAGGCTTTTTGCGTAAGAATCAACGCTGTCTTCTTTAAGGATCTGGCCCAGCGTATTACTGGAAGGATTTACTATGCCTATTTGCGCATTGCTTTCAGCTGCTGCGATCATTTCGGCCAGCCAATTGTCACCAAGCAATATGTCATTGCTCAATAGACAAACATAAGGCGCATCAGAAGCCTTCATCCCCTGATTTATTGCTTTAACAAAACCGGCATTTTTCTCATTCCTGATTAATGAAATCTCGGTGTCTTTTTTTTCTTTCAGGCCTTTTAAATATTCGGCTGTCTCCTGTTCGCTTCCATTGTCTACCAGAATAAGTCTATGCGGATAATGCGTATGCCTAAAAAAGCTTTCCAAACAATCTTTGGTCAACTGCAGTTCGTTCCAGACTAGAAGAATAATGTCACATTTCATTTTTTTGCCTTTTTAATTCCCAATATTTAGCATAACTCAATATCTGATAAAGCCCTCCGAAGATAGATATCATAAATCCTGTCAACCCGTCTTTGTAGGCTTTTTTACGAAGAAAAGTGCGCAGAAAACGGTCACATGTGCGATGAAGAGCCTTACCTATCCCCATTTTTCTTTTATCCCTTACCCATTTGGCCGCTTCCATGGTAGTTTGCTTGTTCATCTTATTGACAAAATCTTCGATATTCTTATAAGAATAATGCACTATATCATTGTTGAGATTTTTGGACGGCCCTTTTAAAAACGCCCGCGGATGAACCTCTGATTCCTCCCAGCGAAAATCCTGTTTTTTGAATAACTTCAACTGGCCGCTGGGGTACCACCCTCCGTATTTAACCCAGTAATCCCCGATATAATTTCTACGCGGTATAATAAAACCCGTGAATTCTCCGGCGGCAGTTATCATTTCTTTTATTTCTTCTTTTAATTCAGGGGTAACCCTTTCATCCGCATCCAGGCTTAACACCCAACTATTACGCGCCTGGTCATATGCCCAGTTTCGGTGCTTTCCCTCTATATCCATCTTTCTATGAAAGATCCTATCTGTATAGGCCTGGGCGATCTCTACGGTCCTGTCTGTGCTGTTATCGTCAACTATAATAATCTCATCTGCCCACTTGACTGACTCCAGGCAGGCCTTTATATTGGCTTCCTCATTTCTGGTAATAACCACGACAGATATAACAATTTTATCGTTCATATGTCACCTCGGTTTTTAAACATCTTTGAAGGCCTTCCTCAAAGTCTGCACCACATATTCCTTCATCTCTTGCCTTAATCCAGGGTAGACTCCGATAAAAAAGGTCCTGGCCATGATCTGGTCTGTATTTCTTAAATCCCCTGCGACCCTGTGAGGGATATCGAGAAACCCGGGTTGTTTTAATATATTGCCGGCAAAAATCTTTCTTGTTTCAATGCCTGAGTCTTCTAAATTTTCAACAATTCCCTTAGCGTCTATGCCCTCTCTTACTGTTATCGGAAAACCAAACCAGGAGGGCCGGGCCTTGCTTTCCCATTTAGGAAGAATTATTTTTTCTTCCATATCTTTAAACTGTTCATAATAAAATGTGAAATTTTTCCGCCGCGCCTCTATAAAGGAAGGGAGTTTTTCAAACTGGGCAACTCCGATAGCAGCCTGCAGGTCTGTCAGTTTTAAATTATAACCTAAGTGAGAATAGACATATTTATGGTCATAGCCAAGGGGGAGTTTTCCATGCTGGCCATTAAATCTTCTGCCGCAGCTATTGTTCTTGCCAGGTTCACACCAGCAATCCCTGCCCCAATCTCTCATAGAAAGGCTTATCTTCTCGAATCTTGAGTCGTTTACAATTACTCCGCCGCCCTCTCCTGTTGTCATATGGTGAGCGGGATAAAAGCTCAAAGAGGCCATATTACCAAAAGTGCCGACTAATTTCCCATCCCACTCAGCCCCGAGCGCGTCGCAGGCATCCTCTAATACATATAGGCCGTGTTTTTTAGCTACCTCCATCACTATGTCCATATGAGCAGGATTCCCCAATGTATGAGGGACAAAGATTGCCTTTGTCTTTGGGCCTACTGCCTGTTCTAAGAATCGCGGCGCTATATTGTAAGTCCCTATGTCACAATCTATAAATACAGGCACAAGCCCATTTTGCAAAATAGGAGTGAGTGTAGTCGGAAAGGTTACTGCGGGGGTAATCACCTCATCACCTTGCTTTAAAGGGGTTTTTAACTTCAGGGATTTTAAGGAAGATATCATGATTAGATTGGCAGAAGAACCGGAATTTACTAAATAAAATCCTTTGGCATTGAAAAATCCCCTAAAATATTTTTCCAGTTTTTCAGCATAAGGGCCGGCTGTGAGCCAGAAATCAAGCGCGGAACTAACAAGGGCTGTCATTTCTTTTTCATCGTATACGCGCCCCGCGTACGGGATACGCGTCTTTCCGGGCACAAACGGCTCAGGCCTGTGGTGCTCCGTATAGTATTTAGTAACAAGGTTGGAAATCTTTTTTCTTAAATCTTTATCTCTCATGGTTCAATTCCATCCTCTTTTCATACTGCTCTGGTATCCCCTGATTTCATTTATCGTAAATTTGCGTAAGTCTTCCACAGAGGCATTGCTGTAAAAAAGCCTGTACCACTTGACCGTCCTCTCCATGGCCTCTGATACTTTGTATATCGGGTCCCAGTGTAAAAGCCCGCAGGCCTTGGATATGTCTAATTTCAAAAGTCCGGCTTCATGAGGATGGGGCGCTGTGTCTCTTGCATATTTGCCATTTCCCCAGTATTTAATCGTGAGTTTGACTAATTCTTCAACAGACATCTCGTTTTCTTCCTTGGGCCCAAAATTCCAAGCGTCAGAATATTTAACTCCATCCTTGCGCATCAGCGCTCCAAGCAATAGATAACCGCTCAAACACTCTAACACGTAATGCCATGGCCTTGTTGCTTCAGGATTACGGACTACGATTGATTCTCCCTTAGACAAGGCCCTTACACAATCAGGGATGATTCTATTGTCTGCCCAATCACCGCCACCAATAATATTTCCTGCGCGCGCAGAAGACAGGGCTAAGCTATGCGTCTTGTTATAATCTTCCGGGTTGAAAAACGACCTCCTGTAAGCAGATGTCAGAAGTTCTGCGCAGCCCTTACTTGAACTATACAGATCATACCCGCCCAAAGGGTCTGTTTCCTTATAACAATAAGATATCTCCCTGTTCTCGTAACATTTGTCACTGGTCACGATAACGCAGGCTTTTACGCTGCCTATCTTTCTTATCGCCTCCAACACGTTCAATGTCCCCATCACATTTGTCTGATAAGTAAGCATTGGTTCTTCATAAGAACGTCTTACCAGAGACTGCGCAGCCAGATGAAACACAAATTCAGGCTGGTATTTTTTAAACAGCGAACATAAAGCGCCATGGTCGTTCACGTCGCCAATAATATGGGTGACTTTTTCCCGCAGGTTTATGGCGTTAAAAATACTGGGTTCGGTGTGGGGCTCTAAGGAATAGCCGATGACCTTTGCGCCTAATTCTGCAAGCCAAAGTAAGAGCCAGCTGCCCTTAAAACCAGTATGGCCTGTAACCAGCACTGTCTTATCTTTATATGCATTTTGCAAAAAACTACTCATTTTTCAATCTCCCATGTGTAAGGTATCTCTTTTGCGAACGGGTCTATTCTTTTTATTTCATCCGGGTCATGAGGCAAGGTGGCGCAATTCGCCACAATAGATGTCTTATCTCCCATGCCTTGAAACCCATTCCAGATCTTAGGCGGTATCTTGACCAGACAATAATTTTCCTCGCCAAGACAGAATTCCATCAAGTTCCCCCTCGTAGTAGAGCCCTCTCTGTCATCATAAAGGACCAGTTTTATCTCTCCGTGGATAACAGCGTAATTTAATGTCATCTCCTCATGCAAATGCCATCCTTTAACAACGCCTGGATGAACAGTAGAAAAATATATCTCACCGAATCTCTCAAACACAGGATCATCGCATCTCAGCATATGATAGATACAGCCTCTTTCATCCGGAATCCTTTTCAGAGGCTTTACAACTACGCCTGCGATATTATCCTTTTTCATCTTCCCTTTCAGACATGGACAACTTCGTAAGTTACCCAGAGGGTAACTTACGAAGTTGTCCATGTGCCTTTATTTTTAAACCATTTTACCGTAAGCTCCAATCCCTTTTCTAAAATTTGCGTCTTTGGCATCCATCCTAAAAGCCTTTTCGCCTTACTTATATCAGCAGAGATAAACCAGACTTCATTTTTTCTATGCTCTACAGCTGACCATTCCAGTTCCACGTCAGTATTTATAATCTTTTTTAACCGCTCGCCGATCTCCCGAACACTTATGGCAACTCCTGTGCCAATATTAAAAATCTCATGCCTTAAAGGAAGGCCCGGGACATTTAATAAACTAAGATAGGCATCTACTATGTCATCCACATAGATAAAATCCCATCTCTGCTTCCCTGAGGTCATCCTTGGCCTTTGTTTTTTAAGAAAGCTCTCTATGATGCAGGGGATCAGCCGCCTCTTGTGATCACCGGGGCCATAAGGGGCGAAGATACGAAATGTAACACACTTCAATCCATATTTTTCTGAGTAAAAGGTGCACACCTCTTCTGCAGAGACCTTTGTCAGGGCATAAAGATTCAGGGGATCCAAGACGCTATCTTCCCTTAACTTATCCTTGCTCGCCTTGTAAACAAAACAGGTGCTTGTATTGACAAAGAGTTTAACCTCAGTCTCTCTGGCAGCCTCAAGTAAATTTATTGCGCCTACTATGTTAGTATTAAACATGTCCGGAATCTCAGCTGGTTTATGCTCTATGGCATAATAAGCGGCTAAATGAAAAATAACATCTGGTTTGAAATCAGAAATGGCCTTTGATATCGCATGAGTATCCTGTAAGTCCGCATTGTACATCTTGACGCTCGACACAATATCCCTGATCCGCCAAAGATCAGCAGTAGAGCGCTCTATTATCCCTACCTTAAATTTTTTCTCCACCAGGCGTTGCGCAAGATTAGAGCCGATAAAACCTGCGCCGCCAGTGATAAGTACTTTCTTTATCTCATCTTTTTTAGTCATTCCAAACCTTCCAAAATGCCCTGGACTCCTGCCACAGCTTATTTAAATGTTCCATGTCCCTAAAGGTATCCATGCATTCCCATCCCTTTGCGTGTTCATACATTGCTAACTCTCCATCCCTGGCCAATTGTTCCAAGGCCCCTCTTTCAAGGTCGCAGTTCTCATCCTCTGATAAATAATTAAAGAATTTTCGATTAAAAACAAAAAATCCTCCGTTTATTAAACCAGAAGAAAGCTGTGGTTTCTCAATAAATGAGACAACCTTATGCTTATCTGTCACCAATTCCCCGAACCTTGACGGAGGCCGCACCCCAGTCACTGTCCCTATAAAACCGTGACTTTTATGAAATGCGAGCAATTCCTGTAAATCTATGTTTGCCACCCCATCTCCATAGGTAAGCATGAATAAATCACCGTCCACATATTTTTCTATTTTCTTTACCCTTGATCCCTTGAGGGCTGCATCCCCTGTATCAACTAAAGTAACCTTCCAGTCCTTTTCACTGCGAGAGCCGTGGTTACAAAAATATCTCTTGATCATCTCACCTTTATAACCCAAGCAAAGAATAAAGTCTTTGAATCCATAATGGGCGTAGATCTTCATAATATGCCATAGAGCGGGTTTTCCGCCAATTTCAACCATGGGTTTGGGGCGAAATTCTGTTTCCTCGCGAAGAC
>JAHIRR010000310.1 GCA_018818505.1 Candidatus Omnitrophota bacterium
GCTAAGATGCATAATGTATCAAAAGCAGCACGTGAATTTAAAACCACACGTAAAACAGTCCGCAAGTGGCTGTATAGATACGTTGAGCATGGCTTAGTCGGACTAAAGGATAGGCCCAGATCACCCAAACACATACCGCATAAAATGACACAAGAAAACGAACAGATAGTAGAGGATCTAAGAAAACGCCATAAATACAGATGGGGCGCCATAAGGCTGAAGAATAGATACAAACTCACTCCTTCACATACAGCAATACACAGAGTGATAAAGCAAAAAGGCCTTATAAAACCCAGAAAAAAACGCTGGAAGAAACGCAAAGACCTTCGAGAGCTTAAAGCTACATACAAGCCCTTCCAGAAGAACCAGGTAGACGTAAAAGACCTATCTGACATATATCATTACTGGCCGTTTATGAGGGGTTTAAAACTGCCAAGATATGAATATACCTGCAGAGAAATCTCTTTAGGTGTATGTTTTTTTGCATACGCGGATGAGAATAATTCCACATATGCGTCACTATTCGCCAAGTACGTAGCTGAACACTTACGCAGCTATGGAATAGATACATCAACAATCCAATATCAAACCGATAATGGAAGCGAATTCATAGGAAACGTAAATAAAAGAATGGGTAGATTATCTGCATTCGAGAAGGCCCTAAAAGAATACGATATACATCACGGCAGGATACCTCCGAGATCGCCATACCTGCAAGGAGATGTTGAAACATTCCACAGGATCGTAGAAGATGAATTATACGAAATAGAAGATTATAGAAACCCTGCGGAATTCCTTGGAAAAGCATATGCATACCTGTTATACTTTAACTACATCCGTGAGAATCGCTGGAGAGGCAATAAGTCACCCTTACAGCTTCTGCGAGAAAGAGCTCCGGAACTTGATGAACAGATACTCAATTTACCTCCAATAAGGCTTGAGATGTTGCTCGGAGAGGAGAGTAAGGGTGGATACCATGTACCTGGATCAGCCACTTAAAAAAAGTGTTAACAAAGGGGGCATGAAATGAGAAAGACAATAAGCCTAATTATCATTGCGAGTTTCCTGTTCACAAATGCCACTTATGCTGCCTTACCTGATACACTAAGACCTAATCTTATGCTTAACAAAGGAAAGGGAGCTGAAAGAATTAATGCAACTTCATATGAAGTTGCATTAGAAAAAGTAGCGACTTGGATTGTTAATACTTTCGATGTATATGATTCCACAGATTACAGTGACAAGATTCAGGCAATAGAAAGAATAGTGGCTGAGCTGAAAGCAGGAAAATACAGCTTTGGTGGCCAAGTTGGAGATATGTCTGATAGAAGCGATATAAAAATAGATTTTTTACACAATACTTTAGCAATTAGTAAAACAACGGGTAGTTTTGACTGGGATTACACTTGGTGGGAGAATACAGAATCAGGTACTGCTAAGCAAATTCCAGAAGATATTTTAAAATTGGCTTCGGAAACATTAGGGCTTAACGTTAGACCTATTTCAAAGGTTGGAATTGAACACCTCGAAAGCAAAACAGATGATTTAATATCTTGGCAATCATCAGTCTGGAGAAAAAAAGTTAAAAATATAACAGAGGAGGACATAGGAATATATTTGCGTTCTCTTGCCACAAATGCCCCAATTAAAGACAGAGTTAAGCGAACTATCACAAAGAAACTCCAAAAACTCCAGCAAAAAAGACCAGAAACTATACCAATAATACGAGCAAAAGCATTAGGGCTATTAGAGATTGATGAGGCTAATTTTAGAGAAGGATTTGGGACTTTTATGGGGGGTTATATTGTGATTAGAGATGGACTGAAAGAGAAAGGCGTAGATACAGGATCCGAAATCTTTTATGCCCTATTTGACAAAATTGTGAAGATAAGCAAACGAGAGAAAAATATTTCCTTGTTTATGTCTTCATTGACACCTTCTCATATTAAAGAAGTAGCCGAAATGGAAAAAAACTTTGGAGATTTTTCGATAAAACACACTTATGTTTCACAATTAACACATACGGAGGTTAATCAAATTATTCATGGCGCTAGCGTTTTTCCGCAGGGAGATGATATGATAGAAGTGGTAGATCGAAAAGAGAGTTTTGAAATTCAAATCTTGCCTCCTATCGTGGCTACTTCTCATGGTATTCAAAAAGAAGAGCATGATTTGGTGATGTCAAAGTTTGATGATTCTTTACCCGGAGTAGCAGTTCAAATTTTAGAACCCAGACACATTGCCGAAGCATTGAATTTTCGAAAACTATATGGAGACTTTACGGTACAAGTTACACGTTTTCGTGAGGAAAGATATGAGGTGGATGTCAGGTATCCTGGGAGAGAGATTTTGAGTTATGGAGATGTCGGTTATGGAGACCCAGATCTACTAGATGCTCATTATGAACGCGAGCAAAGAGTGATACCTGAAAGGGTAATGATTAGCATAAAACCTCTCGCTAAACTTTCTAATTTCAAACAAATCCCTGTTCTTTTCTCAGCCACAGAAGTGGCTTTGAGCCCCAATAGCTTCAAAAATGCCTTATCTAAACTAAAAACCAAC
>JAHIRR010000311.1 GCA_018818505.1 Candidatus Omnitrophota bacterium
AATAAAAGCGTTGAGATCCATACTTTTACGTAACCTCCTGCAACCTCTTGTAACTTCTTGTAACCTCATGTAACTTTGTTTATTAACACCTCCCGCACCACTTCCCTGTCATCAAAGGGAATGGTAATGTCCTTAAATATCTGATATGTCTCGTGGCCTTTGCCTGCCACAAGCACAATATCTTTACTCTTCGCGTCCTTCAAAGCCAGCTCAATCGCCAGGGCTCTATCTTTTTCGATGATGTAATTTTTTTTCCGGGCCGGAATACCTTTAATTATACCCTTTATGATCTCCAGAGGCTCTTCGCTTCTTGGATTATCGCTTGTGATAAATATCCTGTCAGAGAGCTCAGAAGATACCCTGCCCATTCCAGGCCTCTTAGACTTATCCCTGTCTCCGCCACAACCAAACACAGTAATCAGTCTATTTGGCTTTAATTCCCTGAGCGCCTTTAACGCATTCTCTATGCCATTTTCTGTATGCGCATAATCCACAAACACTGAAAAATCCTGACCACAATCTATTTTCTCGAGCCTGCCAGGTAAAGATGCAACACTCTCTATTGCCCCCGCGATCTCCTTGTGACCCATGCCTATGGCAATACCACAAGATGCGCTGGCCAGGATATTATACACATTGTGCCGGCCGATGAGAGAAGATCTGATATCTATATCGCATGGGCACACATCTGCTGGATTTTCAATACCGTATGTTATTATTCTGGCTTTACCCTCTTTTTTAACCACTTCTATAAACTTATTTGCGTGCGGATCATCTATATTTATGATCGCATGGCCTCCCTTTTTTATTTTTGTAAACAATTTCATCTTCGAGGCAAGATAATTCTTCATTTTTTTATGATAATCCATGTGCTCGGATGTCAGATTCGTAAATACTGCTATGTCAAAATTCAATGTGTCCACCCGGCCCTGGTCTAGCGAATGCGAAGAGACCTCGAGCACGCAATTCTTTACTCTATCTTTACGCATCTCAGTCAAAAGAGAATAAAGGTTAAGGACGCCCGGGGTCGTATTAAACGCGGGTATAAGACGATTTCCAAACCTATAGTTTATGGTACCGATCACGCCTGTTTTCTCAGATTCCGCATTGAATAGAGCTTCTATTAAATAGGTAACTGTGGTTTTGCCATTTGTGCCAGTAATGCCAATAAGCCGCATCTTGCTGGAGATGTCTCCATAAAAGGCCCTGGCAGCCTCAGACAGGCTATGTCTCGCGTCCCCTGTATATATAAAGGTACGCCCTCTTCTAAATATAGAGGCATTGCCCTTCTCCAGTATCACTGCGCAGGCGCCCCTATCTATGGCCTCACTTATAAAGTCTGCGCCTTTAAAACGCGCGCCTTGAAGGGCCATAAAGACATAACCATCTCTTACTTCTTTTGAATTGCAGGCAATGCCTTTTACTTCCAGAGAGGCATTACCCTCGATTTTTTCCACATCACTTAGACTGTCTATTATCTTCTTAAGTCTCATCTCGTTTAGGTTCGATCTTATAGTAACGCATCAGCTCACCTGCTACTTTTTGAAATACAGGTGCGCATACAGTGCCGCCGTAGTAAGCTGGCCTGGGCTCATCCATTATAACCACCAGAACAAAGCGGGGCTTATCAAAAGGTAAAAAACCTATGAATGATGATGTGAATTTCCTGTGTGAATAGGTACCGTCTGGCTCTATCTTTTGCGCAGTGCCAGTCTTGCCCGCGGGAAAATATCCGTCCACTTCGGCACGCTTGCCTGTGCCATCCTCTACAACGCCTCTTAGAATCTTTCTTAGCTCAGACGCGGTCTTTTCAGGAATAACCCTGTGCATCTTTTTTGGCTCAAACTTTTCTATCACGCCTCCAGCCTTATCCTGCACTCTACTGACAATCCTTGGTTTTACATAATAACCGCCATTTGCCAGAGTGGATATTGCGCACGCAAGCTGAAGCGCATTTACTGTTAATTCCTGGCCCATAGAGATACTGCAGAGCGAAAGCTTTGACCACTCTCTGGGATGCCTGATTATTCCCTCTATCTCACCCGGAAGCTCTATGCCTGTCTTTTTCCCAAAACCAAAACGCTTGATATACCTATATAATCTCTTCTCTTCTAACTTAATCGCTGATTTCATGGTGCCTATATTTGAAGAATATTTAATTACATCCTTAAAAGCGAGCCAGCCATGCGGTTTGTGGTCATGATAGGTATGCCTGGACCATTTGAACTCTCCGTTTTCGCAAAAAAACTCATCCTCTGGCTTGACTACGCCTTCTGCCAGCACAGCGCTCGCAGTTACTATTTTAAAACTTGAGCCTGGCTCAAAAAAATCACATATGGCGCGATTCCTCCTTGCCTCAACAGGATATTCATGGATCTTATTCGGGTCATAGGTGGGTCTGTTGGCAAGCGCCAATATATCACCTGTATAGGGGTCCATCACTACGATCATGGCGCCCTGTGCATTGCGATCTTTAAAGGCATTGTCCAGTTCCTTCTCCGCAAATGACTGCACTATACTATCGATGGTCAGCACCACATCATTTCCATCAGCAGGAGGAATTTCTCTATATTCATAGCCAGGTACCTCGCGTTTCTTCGCGTCCCTTATGCCATATCTCCATCCTACTGTGCCCTTAAGGAACTTGTCGAATTTTAACTCAATACCCTCGAGACCATCGTCATCCACGCCGACAAATCCTACTATGTGACTGCCAAGAGTAGCATTAGGATAAACCCTCTGTGGCTCTTTTACAAAATCCACTCCTTTAATGGACAGGCGCCTCACAGCCATTTCCTCATCAGGTGAGACCTTGCGGGCCACCCATACGAAGCGTTTCTGGTTATTGAGTTTATGGAGCAATTTATCAGCATCAATATCCAAGACCTCGGCAAGACTTGCGGCTGCAGATCCTTTATCTTCCACCATGAGCGGATCCATAAATATAGACTTTAGGTTAATGGAGCCAGCCAGTTCTTTTAGATTGCGATCGTAAATTATGCCGCGCTTGGGAAGTATGCAGGAAAAGGTCTTATATTGACTGGAGGCTATTTTTGATAATGGTTTTGCAGCGCCAAGCTGGACACAGAAAAGTCTGGCGCCCAAAAGCACGAATAAAACCAGTAAACAATAAAGAAGCTTTCTAATTCGGGGGGTAATTAGCTTATGCACAACAATACCTTATTTAGAACACGTTCGGGCTGGCCTCAGCTTCCCGACTCACTACAAATAGATTGGCAAAGAGACCTTTTTTCACTATCGTTTTGCTAACAAACTTCTTTGGGGAACTCTCAAGTTTGACCACCTGCCATTTGTGGGGCATACATAGCTCGACCTTCTTTGCTAAAAGTTTCTCCTCTAGGCTAACAGGTGATTTTAAATTAAGGACATTATATACCAGTATCCTATTGCGGTCAACAATCTTTGAGTAGACTTGATGATTATCCTTGATCTTCAGGCCCATCTGATATATAAGTACCTGCTGATTGACATACAAAAGCGCGGCTAATGTCAGCGTAAATATACTTATTATAATTTTGTGTGTCTTAAAGGTATTTTTTATCATAATTTCTTAATCTGTCATTGCGAGCGAAGCCCCGCCCTTTGTTTGCAAAGGGCGGGACGAAGCGAAGCAATCTCAAAAATAGATTGCTTCGGGCTTCGCCCTCGCAATGACATTTATAATTTCAGTGCTGCTCTTAGTTTCGCGCTTCTTGCGCGCGGGTTCTCCATGACCTCATCCTCACCTGCCATAACAGGCTTCTTCGTAAGGATCTGAAAGACATCTTGCGCGGAAAATTCCCTAAAAGTAGTCTTCGCGATCCTGTCCTCCAGAGAATGAAACGATATCACGCATACCCTGCCGCCTTTTTTAAGTACAGACGGTGTATCCTTGAGCGCCTCTTCCATAACAGAGATTTCCTCATTCACCTTGATTCTAAGCGCCTGGAATGTACGCGTAGCTGGATGGATCCGCTCCCTGCGTCTTCCAAAAGGCATGCTCCGAGAAATTATCTGCGCCAATTCAGCGGTCGTCTCTATCCTCTTCTCCTTGCGCGCCATTAGGATCGAAGCCGCTATCCTCTTATGAAAACGCTCTTCGCCGAAATGCTTTATCAAGCGCGAAAGTTCGAATTCGCCCAGATTATTTACCAGTGTAGCTGCTGTAAGCTGCTGTGTCTTATCCATCCTCATGTCTAGAGGGCCTGAATTCTTTATACTGAATCCTCGTTCCGCTGACTCCATCTGGATACTAGATATGCCCATATCAAATAAAATTCCATCTACTTCCCCTGTCTCTGAATCTTGTAAGATATTCTTGAGGTCTTTAAAATTACCGTTCATTAGCCTGAAAGAACCTTCTGAGGATTTAAGTCGTTCGTCCGCTATTTTTAATGCCTCTTTATCTCTGTCTATTCCTATCAATAAACCACTGGGGCCTATCCTGCGCAAGATCTCTCTGGCATGACCTGCCCCGCCTATAGTAGCGTCTACGATCACATCTCCGGCTGCAGGATCCAAGAACTGCATGACCTCCCGCAAGAGGACCGGCTTATGTAAAAAGTTTTCTCCCATTTTTGCTCTTTATTATTTTATATACCTCCCGGCTTACATTACAAGAGTGGCTATCGAGATTAAGAGACCGGGTCTTCCGTATGCATTCGATCGGTATATTAAAAGAATGCGCGCGATTTTTTTTCAATCTAGTATAAGTGGTATGAGTGCTGGAATTCATGAAGCCTCCTATTCTAAATCTACTAATTTCTCTGCCACTTCCTCAAATGAATCTTTTGATGTAGAATAATAATCCTTCCATGAATCGCGAGACCAGATCTCGATTCTGTTTGAAACGCCGATTATATATACATCTTTTTTGATATTAGCGTAATTTTTTAAATAAGAAGGGACGAGGATCCTCCCCTGTTTATCAGGTACGACTTCGCACGCGCCTGAAAAATA
>JAHIRR010000312.1 GCA_018818505.1 Candidatus Omnitrophota bacterium
AACAGGCTCTTTTTCGATGACCGTGACATCATGTCCATCCTTGACAAGATTCCATGCTGCACACAGGCCGCTAGGACCCGCACCCATGACGATTATTTTTAAAGGTGTAGCCTGGCCCATTCTGATGCCTCCTTAGGATTTTCATTTACAGCTTTGATGATACTCACTATGATATTAATATTTTTTTCTGGTCTTTCAAGGTTCAATGGAAGACACAGGACCTTATTAGATACCTGATCTGTGACACCTAATCTCTTGTCTGCATCCGGGCATATCGTCCTATAGGGCTCCATATTATGACACCCTGGATAAAAATACTTTCTGGCAATAATATTCTCTTTCCATAGAACTTTACAAAGAACATCTCTTGAAACACCAAATTTTATTTCATCAACAAACATCACCATATACTGATAATTACTGCGCCCGCCCTTACCTACCTGTAAAACATCCACTCCTGGAATACCTGATAATCCTTTTCTATAGACCTCTAGATTATTTTTTAACATAGCTGACCGGTGGCCAATAGCAGGAATTGAGGCAAGGCCCATTGCAGCAGATGATTCTGACATTTTGCCATTAATTCCCAAGAAACCTACATTGTCATAACCCCTAAATCCGAAATTTCTTAAAAACCTTAAGCGCTCAGCTAGTTTAGGATCATTGGTAAGTATTGCTCCGCCCTCAAAAGTCCCAAAAAACTTCGTGGCATGAAAACTCAGGATTACCGCATCTCCAAAACATCCTATAGGTTTATCGCCATGATAACAATTAAAGGCATGAGCGGCATCAAATATAAGCTTTATATTATGTTTTTTACTAAGTCTTGTAAGCCCTTCTATATCACACAGATTACCAAACAAATGAACCCCTATAACCGCGCATGTCTCATTGTTAATTAACTCCTCTGCCTTGGCAGGATCCAACCCTAATCTATCCGGTGATATGTCACAGAAAACCGTCTTCGCACCTTGCCATAAACATGCATGTGCAGTCGCTATAAAAGTAAAAGAGGGCAAAATTATCTCTTTACTAAGCTCTAAGGCCTTGAGTACTAAAATTTCAGCTATAGTAGCATTACAAACTGCAACACAATATTTTGCACCATGAAGCTTTGCAATTTCTGCCTCTAATCTTTGCACCATAGGTCCGTTATTAGTAAACCAATTACGGTTAAAGACTTCTGACATATATTGAAAATATTTCTCCTTTACATCTTCTTCGATGACAGGTGATCCCACATAAAGAGGTTTTTCAAAAGCAGGCCTTTCAGAGAAAATAGCAAGCTCCATACTATTGATCCTTTCCTTTCATCCCGGGAACCCAATGCATAACATCTCCCTTGGAGCGAAAAATAGTGTTCAGATAAAAACGTATTCCAGAAAGAATATCTATCTGAAAATATCTGGCATCCTGTACTAAATTAAGAAAGCCGATAGCTCTGAAAAATGCATTATTTTTAACTCCGACGATCGGCTTGAAAAATCGCATCAAGAACTTAAACTTGAGGAATAATCTGAACAGGCAGCTAATATTCTTGAATTCATTGGCAAAAGAAGTCTTACAATGAATATGCAGCGAATCCGAAGTGTTGAGATCCTTTAATCCATAATCGCGAGGCAAGTAACCGTGTTGTATTGCGTAATCAACAATCTTCGTCTTAGGAAAAGGTATCAATGTATTTATGCGGACATGGTCGGCGTTAATCTCCTGATTTAGTTTGATTGTTTCAATTGCATTATCAAGCGTCTCTCCAGGAAGCGCTACTATGTTAGTAGTGTATATCTTTATTCTTCTTTCACGTAATAGCCTTGAGCCTTGTATAATCTTTTCCCTGGAAAGTTGCTTTCTAATGACTTTATTACGTAGATAGTCATTCCCCGACTCAATACCAGACTGAACAGCACAACACATTGACTTTTTTAACAAATCTGCAAACTCTTTATCAATAATATCAAACCTCATATTACAAGAAAACGGAACCCCTATAGCTTTCGGGTATTTATCTGCAAATTCCCTTAGCCAGTCTCGTTTTATACAAAAAAGATCATCTGAAAAATGAACACGCTTCAGCATTGTGTTATTCTTAACATAAAGTATTTCCTCGATAACCCTGTCAACAGTCTTATAACGCATAAAAGCGTCTTTAGTGACAGGGTGCTCTTTCTTGTACTCCTGTTCAAAAAACGGTTGATTACAATAAGAGCAGTTATATGGACAACCATATCCTGATATAAAACGTTTCATTGGAAAATTCCGAAGGAAATCAAATTTGAAATATAAGTCTCTGTCTGGCAATGGCAGGGAATCAACATCCTTGATCATAGTCGAAATAGAATTTTCAAAGATTCTGTTTTTCTCTCGAACCCAGAGCCCTGCAATATGCCTGTAATCTGTCTTGTCCTGTAAGGCATTAATGAGTTTTAATAAGGTCTCTTCGCCATCACCTCTGCATACCATATCAATCTCGGGACACTCTTCCATGCACTCTCGGGGGTAAAAGGTGGGGTGAGGTCCCCCTACGATCACAGGTATGTTAAAATTTTTCTTTATCTGCTGGATTATCCTGTAGACAGAATCCTGCATGCCAGTAAATATAGAAAAGCCTATCAGATCTGGATCATAGTCACGAATATCTCTCAGCCAATCCCTGGTATGGGTCAACAAAAGCAGATTGCAAACATGACCTCTTTCTTTAAGATAGGCGGAAAGGCAAGTAAAACCTATTAACTCAGATATTGCGTTTTCCTGAACAAAAAGAACGCGCATTACTCAACCTCTTCAGAATTTCGTTAATCGTAACTCCTGCAAAAATAATCAAATAAGGCTCGTAAGCATATCTATACCTTGGATCTCCATATATTATGATGGATGTGAGAGTAGTGGCTAAAAATATTATTAGCAAAACATGCTCTCTGATATTGCGTTTTCTAAAAAAAGATATCCCTACAGTGGCAAGCAAAAGTACCACGGCGTAATAAGCATTAAATAACTTAAAACCGTTCTCAAAAGGCGCCCAGTGTACTAATATCTTCCTTATAAAAAGAATAGGGATCCTGCCGGGCTTTCTTTTTAATTCTTCCATCCCCTTTTTAAAGAACTCCTTATTTTGTTCATATTCTCCCATGTTTTTCACTTTCTTCATTGTCTCTTTGTAATCCAAAGGATATGCCCATCCACCGCTAGCCAAAGAACAATTTCCTGTCCAGAAAGCAATTCCACCATGATAAGTTGCCAGCGGGATAATCTTTTTATAAACACCATAGTTCCTGATAACCCATGGGGTTAAAGTAAGTACAATTAAAAGATAAAAAACAAAAAATCTTTTTAGAAAATTTTTGGCAGACCACTTGCATATACCCAATAAATAAAAAAACAATACTATGGGATAAAATACAAATTCAGCCCTTGTTAATATTGCCA
>JAHIRR010000313.1 GCA_018818505.1 Candidatus Omnitrophota bacterium
AAGCTCAAAGAGATCGCCTCGCAGGCGCCAGTCGTAAAATTATTAAACATGGTACTTCTTCGCGCAATAAGAGAGAAGGCATCAGACATACACTTTGAGCCGTTTGAAAAGGAATATAAAATACGCTACAGGATAGACGGCGTGTGCTATGACGCCGCGCACCCGCCAAAGGATCTGAGCCTTGCCATAAGCTCCAGGATAAAGGTCATGGCCAATCTGGATGTCGCGGAGAATAGGCTGCCGCAGGACGGCAGGATCATGATGGACATAGGCGCTAAGTCTGTGGATCTCCGAGTTTCTACATTGCCAACGCTTTACGGAGAGAGTATTGTCCTTAGGGTGCTGGATAAGAGCGTAGTGAGCCTATCCTTAGATCAGCTTGGCATGAATGACGACGTCAAAACCAAGCTCAGAAAGGCAATAGACAGGCCCAATGGCATAATACTTACTACTGGCCCTACAGGCAGCGGAAAGACAACGACACTGTATTCGTGTTTACGAGAAATAAATAAGATCGAATCCAAGATAATCACTGCTGAGGACCCTGTTGAATATGACATAGAGGGAATTATACAAATAGCGATAAATACCAAGATAGACCTTACATTCGCAAAGACATTGCGCCATATGCTGAGGCAGGATCCTGACATCTTAATGGTAGGAGAGGTCCGTGATTCTGAGACAGCAGAGATAGCGATCCAGTCCGCGCTCACAGGGCACCTGGTCTTTACTACCCTGCACACCAATGACGCGCCAGGTGCTATCACAAGGCTCATGGATATGGGCGTGGAGCCATTTCTCATAACATCTACTGTGAGGGTAGTTATTGCGCAGAGGCTATTGAGACTGCTTTGTCAGAAATGCAAAAAACCATACGAGCCCCAGAAGGAAGAGATCGCCGAGCTGGGCCTTTCAGAGGCAGAGCTAAAAGGTGTGAAATTTTACAAAGGCAAAGGTTGTTCAGAATGCAATGGTTCAGGATATAAAGGCCGCATAGGAATATACGAATTGTTTATGATGGATGAAAAGATAAGGGACCTTATTGTAAAGCGCGTAAGTTCCTCAGTAATAAGAAGCGCGGCTCAGGAACTGGGCATGAAGACATTACGGCAGGACGGCATAGCCAAGATCCTCGCTGGCGAGACCAGCGTGGAAGAAGTCTTGCGGGAAACAAAAGAATACGTTTAAGCGAAGGGAGGTTACAAGATGTTACAAGATGTTACAAGATGTTACAAGAGGTTACGGGAAGGATTTACCCTAATAGAGCTTCTAGTTGTCATAGCAATCATTACAATTCTCGCTGGCATGGTGGTAGGCGGTGCGCAGCAGGCCAGGAAGCGTGGCGCTATGACAAAGGCAATGGCGCAGATCGCTACGCTCGAGACAGCCATAAGCATGTATGAGACAGACATGGGCGAATATCCTGAGTCAGGCAATGCGAATCTGGTCGCAGCTTTAACAGAAGACCCAGGTGATCTTGACTGGAGCGGTCCATACATGAAGATCAAAGACAAAGAGCTGGACGAAGAAGGCGCGTACCTTGATTCATGGGGGAATCCCTACGTATATGTGTATCCCGGCGTGAACAACGAATATTCATACGACATTTATTCCCTGGGCCCAAATGGAAAAGGCGATGGAAGCGAAAAAGACGACATCACGAATTGGTAACAATAGGGACGGGGCCCTATTTTTGTACAAAAATAGGGCTCCGTCCCTAGGAACAGGCTTCACGTTAGTCGAGATGCTCGTCGTCCTGGCTATTGTCGCGATGCTTCTGGGTATTTCTCTGCCATTTACTGCTGGATTCGGCAAGGGCCTGCGCATAAAAACTTCTGCAAGGGCTGTCTTGGGCACATTGCGCGTTGCAAGAAGTAATGCCATTACGCACAGGGAAGAAAATACAGTTGTATTTGATGTGGAAAACGGTGAATACTGGATAGAAGATCCTGAGGGCGCTATTTTTGAAAAGAAAAGAAGACTTCCTCGCTCCATAGAATTCAGGGTCCCTGAAAGCGAAGAGGGCGACGCAGTAACTTTTGAAGAGGACAAAGTCACTTTTTATTCCACAGGCGCGATAAAAGGCATAAGCGGCTCTATCACTATCGCTGACAAGAGCGGCGAGTCCAGAACCATTTCTATAATCGGAAGCACAGGCAAGATTACTATTGAGTAACCTTGGACAACTTCGTAAGTTACCCTTTGGGTAACTTACGAAGTTGTCCAAGGTCTAGACATGAAGCAGAAGATCACACGCAGACAGAAGGATGTTTCAAGATTGCTAAGAGAGAAGAAGCA
>JAHIRR010000314.1 GCA_018818505.1 Candidatus Omnitrophota bacterium
AAGGCCAACCCTAAGGCAAAGGTGGTAATGATCACCGCTGTTGGACAAGATACTATAATAGAAGAATGCAAAAAAGCCGGGGCCAGCGATTATATTATTAAGCCTTTTGACAAAGAAAAGGTCATTACGACAGTTCAGAAATATCTCGGGTAAGACAAATGATTAAAGTATTAGTTATAGATGACTCATTATTTATGAGGACCCTTATATCTGATATGCTAAATTCTGATCCTGAAGTCAAAGTCATAGATACTGCGAAGGACGGCAAAGAAGCTATGGAAAAGCTCTCTAAAATAAAGCCTGATTGTATTACGCTGGACTTAGCAATGCCCGGCTGGGACGGCTTGACTACATTGGAACATATAATGGCTCAATATCCTACCCCTGTAATCATACTTTCCGCTCATAGTAAAAAAGACGCCGATGTCACTATAAAATGCCTTAAGGCGGGCGCGGTCGGCTTTGTCCTTAAACCATCAGGTGAGCTTTCGCTGGATATAGAGAGCGTCAGGCATGAGCTTTTGCAAGAAGTAAAGGTTGCCTCACGAGTGAATGTCCAGAAGTTAAAAGCCCGAAAAGGCGCGCGACGCATCACGCGCGACGCACGACGAATCACGAGCCACGAACGACGAGTAGCTGTTATCGGCGCATCCACAGGAGGCCCGCAGACATTAGAAAAAATTTTATACTCACTACCGGTAAACTTGCCTATCCCAGTAATTATCATCCAGCATATGCCAAGTATATTTTTTACAGAAAGCCTGGCCGCGCATCTAAACAAGGTTACTGATTTAGAAGTAAAGGTTGCTGAAAATAGCGAAGTCCTTAAGGCCGGCAAGGTTTATCTTGCTCCTAGTGGCTCTCAGTTGACGCTTAGTTTGCGAGGTAAAGAGGTTATTTCTTGTCTCAACGAGGCAGCGTCAGATATCCTAACTCCCTCAGTTGATGTGACAATGAAATCAGCAGCTGAGGTCTATAATGGAGGAGCGGTCGGAATTATCTTAAGTGGCATGGGCCATGATGGCAGAGAAGGCATGGAGGCGATTAAGGAGGCTGGTGGTAAGACAATTGTCCAGGACGAGTCATCGTTAATATTCGGCATGCCAAAGGCAGTTATTGATGCAGGATATGCGGATAGGGTATTGCCGGTAGAGCAAATAGCAGATGCGATGGTAGAATTGGGTAGTAACTAAGCGTGTGGAGAAAGAAACCATGGAAGAAATGGCGAAATACAAAGATACTTTCTTAAGTGAGGCGAGGGAGCACGTAGATTCGATGAATAAGTCTCTTCTCAAGCTCGAAAAATACCCAAACAAACTGGAGCTTGTCAGTGACATATTCCGTGAGATTCACACCTTAAAGAGCATGTCCGCGGCAATGGATTATAATAAAACAAGCCATCTCTGCCATGCTGTAGAGGATGTCTTAGATGCGATAAAAAAGAAGAAGATAAAATCTGATAAATGCATTGATCTGCTCTTTGAATCATTCGATACGCTCGAGGCAAGTTTAAAAGAAATCGCCAAAGGTAAAGAAGAAGTTAATGCAGAAAGGCTTACACAGAAATTACAAGCAATACTCTCAACAGATGAAAAAATACGAGATACGAAATACGAAATACGAGATACGCAAACAGAGAAGATCCAAAGCATAGAAGTCAAAGTCGAGAAATTAGATCTGCTGATGAGGTTAGCCGAAGAGCTACTGATTACCAAGATGAGGCTTGACCGGCTCAAGGAAGAACTTAAAAACCCCGAGCTGACCGCTGCCGTAGATACATTGGAAAGAGTGGTAACTGATATGCAATACAATATTATGCAGTCGAGGATGGTGCCCATAGGGTTTGTTTTTAACAGATTCCCCCGCATGGTCAGGGATCTGGCCAAGCAGCAGAAGAAAGAAATAAACCTCGAGACTAAGGGGAGCGATATAGAGCTGGATAGGGGAGTAATAGATGAGATAGGCGAAAGCCTCGTCCATCTTATAAGAAACTCTATTGACCATGGGATCGAGCCGCCTGAAGCGAGGAAAAGGACAGGGAAACCTTCTGGAGGCACAGTACGATTAACCGCTACAAGCACCAAAAATTCCGCAATCATCCATGTCAGTGACGACGGAGCAGGCCTGGACTTAGAAGATATAAAGAATACCGCTATAAAGCGGGGAATAATATCCAGCGGGGCTTCAAAAGAAGAAATAATAGATTCAATCTTCACTGGGTTAAGCACCACTAAACAGGTTACTCAAATCTCCGGCAGAGGTTTTGGCCTGGATATAGTCAAAAATAAAATCGAATCTCTCGGAGGCACGATTTATGCCGAAACAGAGAGAAAGTCGGGAACGTCATTTACCATAGAGATGCCTTTGACCCTGGCTATCATCAAGACATTATTTGTCGAAGTCGGAGGCAAATCCTACGCGCTTCCCCTGGTCAACATAGAAAGATTGGTTACTATAAACCAGAAAGATATAAAAGGGATGTTAAATTTCGAGGCCATTGTTTTAAACGAGGAAGACATCCCCATAACCAGATTAGACGCGCTTTTTGGCGCGCCGTCTTTAAACTTAGTAAAACAGCCGATAGCAATCGTCAGAAAGGGCCAGGAAAAACTTGGTTTAGCGGTTGA
>JAHIRR010000315.1 GCA_018818505.1 Candidatus Omnitrophota bacterium
ATTATCATAACAAGAAATACTGCCTTCTATGGTAGATCTCCTTAACCCTTGATAATAAGACCCATTCCACATATCCTTAAACTCTGCAACCTCTGCTAAATGTCCCTTGCAATCATCTGCACTACTGCAAGGCAAAACATGCCCTTCTACATCAAGCATAAATCGACTAAACGGCTCCCTGCACATAGGTACTTCAGGATATACGCCCTGTTTAAACTTAGGCGGCAGATCCATCCCTAAACCTAATCTATCCGCCAACTCTTTGGCCTCGGCCAAGATACTATTCGTCAATTCCTGCTTAAAAAAACAGGACAGGTCCTTTTTTGAGCCGTCTCTTATATAGCTATAACGACAGATAATATTATCAACCCCCAGATTATCGGCAAGTCCTATAAAATTAGAAAGGTCTTCCATGTTTAATGTATTGATAAAAAATACCAGGTTAACCATAGGGATCTTTTTGTTGAGGTCTTTTTTCATCTTAAGAAGATACTTTACCTGCCCCAGTATCTTATAAAAATCCTCGCGGCCAGTAATAATCTTATGTAGATTATTATTGCTTGCGCTAAGTGAAATATTGAAAGTATATGAAGACTGTAAATTTAGCGCCTTATCGCAAACCCATGAAAATAGATATGCCCCGCCCATTGAAAAGGTCTTTTCTACGTGAGGGAAATTTACGTCAAAATAGTCCAGTGCCTCGCTTGCATCAGGCAGGCTCAGAAATTCCCCTGAACCCGCAAAGATAATAGACCTTGCATTTAAGAATGGCAGATGCATTTTTTCCTCAAACCTTCTTCTAAAATCCGCTATGTCAAACAAGGTCGAGCCTGAGTTATCTGAACAACAGGTGCAGTTTGGAGTGCATGGACCAGACGCCTGGATAATAATAGTCCTGGGGAACGAATATAGAGCGATCTCTTTGTCTTTATATTCCCTATCATTAACAGAAAGATTTTGCTGGCATGCAGACTTAAGATACGCAAGGCTCTGTGGCCTGCCCAGCTTTTTCAAACCCCCATCTTTAATAACGCCGGAATCCAGCATCTCTATCCTCTTTGCTGTAGTGCGCAATCTTTCAATAAGCGACAATCCTAATTTCGAGTAAAGCCTCCTTTTATCTATTAATCTAAAACAATTGAGTATCTTTTCCCTGACACGCTTATTTTTATCATCAAGATCAAAATAGTTTAAATAACATTCTGTTGTATTTCTTAAATCTTCTTTTATCTCATAATATTCTGCTAGATTAAGCCAATGATCAAGGTCCAGAGAAGATTGAACGCCACATCCCACCTCTATACCCAGACGATCTGCTATCTTTGAGAATCTCTCGCACCTCTGCTGCCTTACAGGATATGTATTAGAGCCATCCAGAGATTCCCAGTATAGATGACTTGGAAAACCTGCTTTTACATTAAACTCCTCGTAATTATTGAACAGGTAGCTGTGCTGTTCAAGCGCACAAAATGTCCTGCTGGGATAGACCCTGTGCAGTGACTTTGCATTTCGCCTTATAAATTCCAGGGTCAGGTCAAAATCCTCTTCTGTTTCTCCGGGAAAACCAAACATAAAATTAGCTGTTGTCATGATACCCGCATCATGAGTTGCCTTCAAGACCATATCCGCATCCTTGATCTTATAGTTTTTTTTCATTAAACGTAAGACCCTCTCGGAGCCACTCTCAATACCGTAAATAAGGTGCTGGCATCTTGCATTCTTTAATTTCTGCAATACCTCTGTAGTCATCTCTGGCCTGATTATGGCATTCGCACTCCAATTCAAAACCAATTTTGCCTCGATCAATAGATCACAGAAATCTACCAAGGATTTCATCTTCCCGTTAATAAGCAGGTCTAAAAAATCCACGTGCCTGATTTTTTTATCATGTTCCAAATAATGATGATATATCTCGTCAAACATGCGCTTGCCGCTCATGACCCTGTAGCCTTTCCAGAATTCTCTGGAACTGCAAAATGCGCATTTGAAGATACAGCCCCTGCTCGCCATAAAAGGTAAATGGTTTGGATCATCATAGTTAGTCAAAGGAAGTCCTGAAAAATCCAGATAAGGCAGTGTATCTAAATCCTTTACATAAGGACGTGGTCCATTAATGCAAGTCCTGCCCCTATCCTTAACAGATATACCTAAACAATTTTTGAAACTCTTGCCCTTTTCTATTTTTTCAGCTATGTCACATAGCGTAAGCTCGCCTTCTCCAAATGCCACTACATCAACACATTCATTATTTATGGTTTCTTCTATGCAATGTCTTTCAAAAAATAAGGCGCCTCCAAAGACTGTTATCACATTCCTATTTTTCTCTTTAATTAACTGCGCGATCTTAAGGCTTGGCAGGATACTGACGTTAGTAACTGAAAAACAAATGAGGCCTGCGCCTGTATTAACGATTTTATTGACATACTCTGCTATCATCTCGCGATTATCATCAAAGAACTTATTGACTGTGTCCTCCTTGGCCCAAAGCACGCACTGTTCCCATGCCCATGCAAATTTATAAGTCTCTTTACGCTTTAGATAAAATTCAATATTGAGGTCAAACACAAATACCTCATGCCCCTCCTGCTTCAGGCAAGAAGATAACTGCGCCAATCCAAGCGGCGGGTCATATGTACCAAATACCGGGGTTTGTATTAAGGCAATCTTCATATATTGCTTTTACAGTTAATATGCTATTTTAGTATCATGTTCATCTTTGCACCACCCAGGCCACTGGTTCTCGGGGACGCAAAATTTCCCCAGCGTGGAAATTTTGCTCAGCCCCGTGCCTCGCTCGTCTTTTCGATCCAGTAGGTCCTTCAAAAAGCATACGGAATTTTTTGCGGGCATGGTGCCTAAGTTTACATTTAAGGTCAAACCTTAAATGTAAACTTAGGCGAGCAAAAAATTACGCTGAGAGAAGGCCGCCTCGCTGGGGCGGCCGAGCGTCTTTTTGAAGGACCTACTGGATCGAAAAGACACCGTGCCCGCTCGGCACGGCGTATGCCCCGATAGCCAGTGGCATGGGTGGTGCAAACACTCTAAACTGTTATGTCTAAACAATGCTATTATCTTCATATTTACAATTTACATTCTATAACTGAATGACATGATAGAATGTCCAGATTCGTCAGTCCTGAATGGGGACACCCCATGCAAATATTTCTCTCCATAGTCTCAAGGCCTTTTTTCTCCCTGATATATTTTCTTGCAGCGCGATACTTCTCGTTATTCC
>JAHIRR010000316.1 GCA_018818505.1 Candidatus Omnitrophota bacterium
AATAATAAACACCTCTTTTAATGTAAGGGGAGAGCCCATAGTCTGTACGCCAGAAGACGCATATAAATGTTTTATGCACACTGATATGGACTATCTTGTCATGGGCAGCTTTATTCTGGACAAGAAAGAGCAGCCAAAAGAGAGGCATGAGGTAAGGCAGTACTTTGAATTAGATTGAAAATCGCGGAACTTACGCGGAAGCCTCCGCCTTCGGCGGATGACGCGGAACTATGCGGAAGGCAAAAGATTATGGTCAAAACCTTAATCATGATTCCAACCTATAATGAAAAAGAAAATATAGAAGGCCTTATTAATGAAATATTCAAACATGTAAATGAAGCCGATATTCTTGTTGTTGATGATAATTCTCCTGATGGCACTGGTCTTATTGCAGACAAAATAGCTAAACAAGATAATCGCGTATCTGTACTCCACAGAACATCTAATAGGGGCAGGGGCTATGCTGGGATCGATGGCTTTAAGGAGGCAATTAAAAGGAAGGACGTGCGATATATCATAGAGATGGACGGGGATTTTTCGCATGACCCAAAGCATATTCCAGCATTTTTAAAAGAGATAAAAGGTTCTGATGTTGTTATTGGTTCGAGGTATATTGATGGAGGAAGGGATTGTGACCGTGGGCCAATAAGGGTCTTTCTCTCAAAGTCAGTAAATCTATTCATAAGAAAATATCTCAAACTAAATATAAAAGATTGCACGTCAGGTTATAGGTGTTTCAGAAGAAGCGTGATAGAAGACTTAGATTTAGATAACATAATCTCCAAAGAGCCGTCAATAATAGAAGAGGTTTTATATAAATGCAGCTTAAAAAAATGTTTGATAAAAGAAATTCCTATTGTGTTCAAAAAAAGATACAATGGAAAGTCCAAGTTAGGGATTATCAGGTTAGTCAGGGTGTTGAAGGATATTTTGAGATTAAAAGGATCCCCTCTCCCTGAAGGGGAGAGGGTTGGGGTGAGGGGGGAACTGAGAAGATTTGGCTTTAATCTCGGCCTCGGCCTTAACATAGTAGGCTGTATCATGTTTTATCGCGGGAAGCCGCATTTTATATGGTTTTCCACCATCGGCTCCCTTGTTTTAATAGCAGCTATTTTGTGTCCAAGTACGTTGACATTTTTAAAAAAGATATTAGACCGCGTAATATTTTCATTTGGCTGGATAGTAAACAAGGTGACTTTAATCATTGCCTTTTATCTTATATTTACGCCTATAGCTCTTTTATTAAGGCTTTTTGGCAGAGATTTATTACATCAAAAGATAGATAAGTCTGGCAGTTCATATTGGAGTGAACATAAGAAACTAGCTTTTTCAAAAGGACTTTACGAGCGCATGGGCTGATGAATAAGTTACTATGATCTCAATTATTATAGTAGGATATAATTCAGGGGAGTTTTTAAAAAAGTGCCTTGATTCAATTTATGCACAGAGTTATAAAGATTTTGAGATAATTTTTATTGATAATTGCTCTTCTGATAATTCACTTGCAATAGCAAGGTCTTATCCTGGCCTTAAGATAATTAGGAATATCGTAAACGCAGGATTTCCTTTTGCAGTAAATCAGGGAATCAAGGCATCCAAAGGCGATTATGTACTTACCTTGAATCCAGATGTTATGCTGGATGAGAATTTTTTAACAGAAATGAAAAAGGTGGCTGGATCCAGTCATGCGGGTCTATTCAGCGCCAAGATCTTAAATAGTAGAAACAGGAGAATAGACTCTGTAGGTCTTTTATTATCAGGATTTTATCGTTTTTTTGATCGAGGTAGCGGCGAGATAGATAGAGGACAATATGACAATAGGCTCGATGTCTTTGGACCATGCGCAGCAGCTGCTTTATATAAAAGAGAGATGCTTGAAGATATAAGTTGTGATGGGGAGTATTTTGATAATGATTTTTTCTTTTCAGTGGAGGATTTTGATTTAGCATGGCGTGCCCTGCAAAGGGGATGGAAAACAAGTTTTGTGCCAGGAGCAGTCTGTTATCACTTTAGAAACGGTTCTAATTCTAGCTACAGATTTATACAGTACCTTTCATTTAGGAACAGATTTTTTCTTTTGAAGAAAAATGGCATTATAT
>JAHIRR010000317.1 GCA_018818505.1 Candidatus Omnitrophota bacterium
CCCCTGTCGCTCAACATCTCTTCTATTGCCAAAGGCACCTCTGAGGCGCTTGCATAATTAAGCGAGAATACCTCTGTTGCGAGTTCTTCTTTTTCCAGATTCTCGGTTGTCGTGACTCGAATAATATTCCCCTCTCGCTCATAGGTATAACCATATGTCCTTAGTATAACATCCAGCGCCTTTTCCCACGGCACATCTGTCAGCCTTATAGTCACAGGCCCAGTAACATCCTTGCCAGCAACAATATTGATCCCGCTTTTATAGGAAAGTATCCTGAGCACATTTGTGATGTCAGCGTCTTTAAAATCCAGGGTCACATTGCCGGGCGCCGCGCCTATCACACTAGCAGCTGATTTCTCTGCCTGCGGCGCAGCAGCCTCTTCACCTTCCTGCGCAAAAACCAAACTCACTGCCCCAAAAAACATAAATACAAAAATAATAAGGCACTTTAAGTTTCTCATATCTTTCTCCTTTTTTAGTCGGTGGCGCCGTCAAAAAAGATACCACAGAGAACCCAGAGATTTTTTATAATAAAATCCTCTGTGTACTCATAAGATTAGTCTTTTTATCTCTTTTTTCGGCCTTAAAACATTGGAGTCAATCAAAAGTCCTTTCTTCTTATTTATATCTTTCAGATAACCTAAATAGCTGAGTTTCAAATATCTTATGGAGAACACAGAGCAAAATTATATTATTTCTCTGTGATCTCTGTGGTTTCTTTTATATCCTTCTAGTCACTGACTAGCTCTATTCTTACCTCATCGCCCTCTACTTCAAAGACCACAGCGCCTTTCTCTATTCTTAAAATCTTTACTATGCCTATTTCCTGGCCTTCTTCGGCGATCTCTCCGTTTATAATAGCTGCGGAACCCTTTACCTCATCCCAGACTATTCCTTCTAATCTAATATCCTTTATGCTGGTTATCCCGTATGCGTCAGAGATATACATGCCATCCGCTGAAACAAGCGGAATAAACGGGTCCCTCTTAGCCTTTATCTCATATTTAAAGGCCTTTGCGGCAAACACGGGCCCTGATATTAACAACACAATAATGAAACAAAAAATAATATTTTTCTTTTTCATAATCCTTTTGTAATATATGTGTTCACTCTTAACCTTATGTCATGGCGCCTGGGATCTTCAGGCCTGCTCCTTATATCTACATCATCTATCCTTATGAACGTCGTCATGTTTTCAAGATTGTTTACAAATATGCCGCACTGATGATAACCGCCCCTTGCCTCTATTAAGATCGGGAACTCAGAATAAAACCCGCTGCCTGCCTTAGAAATATTGTCCAGCGTCTCAAGGGGCTTGATGCTGAGTATCTTTACGCCTGAAGACTCTGCTACGCTGGAGAAATCCTCGAGCAGAGCAGCTATCTCATCATGGCCAGCCAGCTGCTTTTCAGAAAGCTTCACCTGTTTACTTAGCTCTTCGTGCTGCTTTTTTATCCTGGCCTCATTTGTAATCAAATTCTCAGCGTTTCTCACCCTGCTCCTTATCGCACAATACTCCCTATTATTCGCAATAAAACTTCTAAACTGCGGTTTCAGCAGGAGATTAAAATAAATCGCAAGCGCCGCGACTCCAAAAATCCCAAAAAGTATATATAGTTTTTGTTTTTCCTTGAGATCCATATTAACTCGCCTTGTTATTTAAAATACAGCACGACCCTGAAATCCACTACGTCCCTCTCATCTATGCTCTTTCTCTGCACTGATTCGAGCTTGATATTACTAAAATCCTTAAAAAATGCCTGATGGTCGCGCACATTTTTTATGAACTTCCCTACTGTTGCCATGGCCTCTTCCTGTTTTGATATCACGCTGCCCTCTATGACCAGCTTATCTTCTAAATCTGTCCGCACCCTCGTAAACCAGATCCCTGGCAGGATCAGATCGGAAAGATAGTTCAATTTCTCTGCCCATAAAAATCTGCGGCTGGTGACCTCATCCATCATGTTCATCTTTGCCTTTAGAGTAACTAACTCTTTATTGATTGTTTCTATGTCCAGGGCCTGCTCTGAAAAATTTTGTTCCTTAAGAAGCAGCGCCTGCGCCTGCTTTTTCCTGATGAAAGAGCCAGCCATACAAAATAGAATAAGTATTATTAAAATACCCGCGGCTGCGCCGCCTCCTATGACCTTGACCTTTTCCATCTCAAGGCCCAGCTTGAACTGCGGCTGTCTTTTCTTACGCATCTCGTCCGGTAATAAATTTATCTCTATCATATAAATTAGGCGTGTTAGGCGTTTTAAGGGAATTAGGCGTACAGGGGAATAGGGGTATTAAGGGGGATTCCCTTATCCCCTTAAACCCTTAATCCCTTGATACCCTTAATACGCCTAAAACGCTTAATACGCTTATCCTTTTTATAAATATATTAACTTCTCAGCGCCAGGCCAATTGCCACTGCAAATAAGGCCGGCGATCCTTCTGGCTCGCTAATAGGGCCCGCCAATGAAACAGCCTCGAACGGATCCCACATCATAACAGGTAAGCCTAGATTATCTTTAAGAAAATCCAGCATATTAAAAAGATACGAAGTCCCGCCGCTTATGTAGACCTTTTCAACGCCCCTGCCAAACTGACTCTCAAAATAATCAAAAGACATCCGCATCTGCGATGTAAGTCTTTCAAGCATGGGATTAATAACGCTTATAATTTCTTCCCTTTTCTCGGCAGGGTTCTTCTTTAATGCCTCTGCATCTTCGAGACTTACGCCCATTGCGTCCCTGATCCTTTTTGTAATATCTGCGCCGCCCCACAATATATCCCTTGTAAAATATACATCCCCCTTTGTTACGATATTCATATTGGAAAAACGATCACCCATATTGATGAGGCCATACGCGATGTCTTCCTTTTTCTCTGACGCTGCATGAAAACAATTTAAAAATGCAAAATTGTCTACATCTATAGCGCCTATCTCGAGTCCGAAATTTTTAAAAAGCTCTGTCAGCCTGGACACTTCTGCCTTTTTTGCCGCGACCAGCAGAACCCTTTGACTCCCGGAACTCGTCTTATCAAGCATTGCGCAATCTATTATGGACTGATCTATGTCAAATGGTATATATTTCTCTGCCTCGAACTTTATAGCGCTCTCTATCTCTTCTTTTTTCATAGGGGGCATCTCTATATAACGCACTATCACTGACGGGCCTGCGAGCGAGACATTTACGCGCTTCAAAGATAGCTTTGCCTGGCCCAGCAGTGTCTTGAGCGCTGAGCCTGGATTTCCATTAGCTGCGGGCGCGATGAGGCACTTGGAGACTACAGGCCGGCCTTTTTTATGCTCCAGTTCCACCAATTTTATATTATAATGTCCAAGATCTATTCCAACGACTTTTTTCATCCTATAGCTCCTATATATAAAAAATATATACCCTTGGACAACTTCGTAAGTTACCCATTTGGGTAACTTACGAAGTTGTCCAAGGGTTACTGTACGACTGGGTCATCCGCGCTTGCCGGACCATTGGGATTTGCTTTTATGATGCTAGACTCGTCAGAAAAAAAGTACCTGGTCCCTGTCTTTCCAGCAGAAACAGGATTGGCATTCAATGTAAAGGTCTCGCTGTCAATAAGGACATAATTAAACGTGTAACCCTGCTTTGTGCCGCTGGCAAGTACACTGTCGATGTATGGCGGAATGGAAATTGGCGGCACAAGTTCTGACAGGCCAGACGGATAGGTATGCGGGTAAACGCTCGAATAAAAGTTCTGTGCCGCGGTAACAACTGTCCTGCATGAAGCTATTGCGGCCATCTCATTCGCATTATGCCTGGCGCGCAACACGCTAGAAATAGCCAGG
>JAHIRR010000318.1 GCA_018818505.1 Candidatus Omnitrophota bacterium
ACTCGCAGTATTTCATAGGACTAAATCCAGACAATGACTATTTTGTAACACTCGACCCGGTTTACATGTATAAATGGAATCCAGAGCTTTACAAGTTGTATAGGGATGTCTCATTTGGGAACACTGACAATCCTTATGCTATACTAAAAAATAAATTTAAGGTAAAATATGGCTACGTAGGCAAAAACTATTTTAGCGGTTTGATCGAGCAGATAAAAGCAGACTCAAGATTCACAATACTAACCGAAGACAACTTCGGCATAATTTTTACCCTCACATAATTCCCTCTCCCCGTAGGGGAGAGGGTTAGGGTGAGGGGAATACGGAGAGGTGGCAGAGCGGTTGAATGCGGCGGTCTTGAAAACCGTTATGGGCTTACGCTCATCGGGGGTTCGAATCCCTCCCTCTCCGCCAAATTTTCGAAGAAAATTTGATCCTGAGGATGCGACCAAAGGAAGCATCCGAAGGACCTACCACATTTTTTAACATTTCCCGTCGACAAATCATAAAACTCCCTATATTTCCCAAGCACATATAACATCAGCTGATTTCAGCTAACATCAGTTTTCATCAGGCATAATTTGTCTATTTTTTGACATTTATGTGGTGGAAATGTGGTGGGGAGGGGTTATGATTAGTTCAAGATCTTTACTAAATCTTGCTATTGGACGTCATACGTATATCTGGATAGATGTTCTTCTCCTTAAAGAAACCCCAAAAGCCATTTTAATCATGTTTGATGGCAGAAGAATCTGGTTTCCAAAGACATGGATCAAAAAGATTAAACACAGTCGTCATTGCGAAGTAATTTCTATCAAAATACCTGAGCATTATTGGACCAAGAAATTTTAATAGGTAAAATATTTCTTTTCTTGAATGCCCTATAGCAATATGGTACAATTAAGAGTAATAATCAGTAGTAAACAATAATAAATATAAATAAAAATAAAATAATGGAGGTAAAACTAACCATGAAATTTATGACGATTGAAGAAGTTGCGAAATATTTAAGGCTCAAGAAACAGAAATTGTATACTTTTGCTCAAAGAGGTGATATTCCGGCCTATAAGTTTGGAAGAGAGTGGAGATTTAAAAAGGACAGGCTGGAGCAATGGATAGAAGAGCACGAAAATACCAACCATAAAGGAAAGGGGCAACCAAATGTCTGAGAAAATCATACGCATACCTCATGATGCAAGAAAGAATTATGATGAAGATTTTGTAAAAGAGAGAAGAGAATGGTTGAGCGCAAAGACAAATACAAAATTTTCTCATATCCCTCATTATTCCATAGAATCCACAGATGTTAGAGGAAACATAGAAAATTTTATAGGTGTTTCTCAGGTTCCGCTTGGTGTTGTGGGTCCATTAAAGATTAATGGAGAGTATGCAAAAGGTACTTTTTATGTACCTTTTGCTACTACAGAGGGCGCATTACTATCAACTTATCAGCGTGGGGCGATTGCCATTACTAAGGCGGGAGGAGCAAAAATAGGTATCCATAAGGATGAAAACCACATCGATCCTGTTTTTTTACTAAAGAACTTGGAAGATGCGGAAGGATTTATTAAGTGGACGCGTGATAATTTCAATCTTTTAAGCGAAAAGGTCGGAGAAATTACAGTGCATGGAAAACTGAAGTCAATCACTCCTTATATAATGGGACGAAGGGTAGCGCTCAGGTTTTCCTATTACACGGAAGACGCTATGGGCGCCAACATGATTGGTATTGCTACAGATAAGATATGCAAATTTATATCAGGACACGTAAAGATAGAGAAATATCTTTTGCGGTCAAATCTATCCTCTGAGAAAAAGAGTTCTGGTGTTAATCTTTTAATTGGCTATGGTAAGGAGGTTTCTGCAGAGGCTATACTACAGGAGAAGATTGTTAGAAGGCATCTGAATTCCTCTCCAAAGGAGATATATCGCGCATGGCATTCGTGGGCTCTTGGAAGTTTTCACGCAGGGATAGTCGGTCCTAATGCCCATTTTGCAAATGGCTTGGCAGCTGTTTTTATTGCCTGCGGGCAAGACGTAGCGCATATAGTAAATGCATGCATAGGTATAACAATGTTAGAGATGCTAGATTCAGGAGATCTGTACACCGCACTAAAATTACCCAACATTTTAGTGGGAACAGTAGGAGGGGGTACAGCCTTAGGGACACAGCGGGAATGCCTGGAGATGATAGGTTGTTATGGCAGTGGAAAATCAAAGAAATTTGCAGAGATTATAGCTGCGACACTTTTGGCAGGTGAGATTGGTATATGCGCAGGAATAACCTCCGATGAGTTTTTAGAGCCTCACATTCGGGCAAGGGTGCATACTAGAGAGAAGGCCTTTCAAGATAAGGAGACATAGTAAGTGAATCTTTTTGCATTATCAGGTTTATTGACATGCGTTATTTCGTTCATATTTGCTGTATTTTCTTGGGTCAAAGGCAAAAAATTCTTCAATAAGATATTTGCTGTTCTTAATCTGGCTATTGCTATCTGGGGATTAGGGGCCTTTAAGTTTTCTACAACACTGGATCAGGAAGCCGTATTTTTCTGGATACGGCTCGGTCATGTCGGAGTTATCTTAATACCCGTTTTCTTTGTCCATTTTATTTTAGAATTTTTAGAGATAAAAAAGAAAAAAATTGTTTTTGTAAGTTACGTGATAGGAGGAATATTCTTTGTATTAAATATTACAGATTGGCTAGGGCTTACTAAGGTATTTATTATCAATTTAAGGTATGTTTTTAATTCTTTTTACGTAGATTCCCCGCCAGGACCAGCTTATCCTCTTTTTGTTGCTTTCTTTTTCTGTTCCACAGTCTGGGCGCATTATTATGGCTTAAAATATCTCAATATCTCTAGCGGATTAAAACGTATGCAGCTTAGGTATTTTCTTTTAGCATCAGCTCTGGCATTTACCGGAGGAGGTACAGCTTTCTTAATGGTATTTAATATAGATATCTATCCAACCTTACATTTTACAATAAGCCTATATCCTGTAATTATGACATATGCCATTTTTAGATATCGCCTTATGGATATAAAGGTAGCGCTTACCCGCGCAGGAATTTTTACTTTTGTTTATATTCTGGTATTAGGGGTCCCCTTTGGAATAGGCGCCATGGCTAAGGCGCCTCTTTCCAAAATAAGTTCCAGCTGGTGGCTTTTACCAATGTTTTTATTAACGATATTAGCCAGCGCAGGGCCGTTTATTTATATTAAGTTACAGCGAAGGATTGAATCCAGGTTGAGGGCAGAGGAATTTAAGTCTCAAGAAGCTCTGCGAAGGCTTTCTCACAACATGCTTCGCTTTGCAAATTTAGACAACCTTTTAAAGTTAATAGTGCACCAGTTGGTTAAAATCCTAAAACTTAAATTCGCTCTAATATATTTACATGACGCAGAGACCAATCAATATGTCTTGAAAAGTTTCTGGCAGCTCGGAGAGCATATAAAACCCCCTGCAGAATTTTCCAAAAACTCTCCGCTAATTAAAGATCTTCATCTAAGAAGGCTTCCAATCGTGACTGAAGAAGTAAGGCTTTTTATATCCAGAGGATCGTCTATTCATATAAAAGGATTGCTTGGCACTCTTTCAAGACTAAAGGCAAATACAGTCATCCCATCTTTTTTACATAATGGACTTTTGGGGTTTTTAGTGTTATCTGATAGAAGAGCTAACTCAGCATTTAGCCAGGAGGATCTAAATCTCCTTATGGTCCTTTCTAATGAAGCTGGCTTGGCCATTGAAAATGCACAGTTTCATCAGAGAGAAAAGTCAATCTTGGCTGAGCGCTCCCGCAGACAGGCCTTAGCAGATATGGCGCCAGGCGCAAGCCATCAGTTTAATAATCGGTTAGTCAGCATAGGTTCTTCAGCAGAGATAGCTCTTTTAAAGCTTGAAAATATAAAAATTGATGAACTGCGGAACGAAGGCGTAAAAAGGTCCTTGAAGGATATAAAGAATAGCCTGGAACTTATAGATAAGGAGGTTTATAAAGGTAAAGAAATAACTTCTGCGATACTTAAAAGGTCCAAGGCTAAAGTTGAGTTTCAGAAGATAAATGTCCCTGAGTTAATTAAAAATACATACCGCCTTGTTCTGATAAGCCGCTCACATTCAGGCCTTGAAAGTTTCGGAGAGCCTAAATTTGAATTGGTTGTTTTAAATGAAATTCCTGATATCTTTGCAAGCGAGGCTTTATTGCAGGACTGTTTCTATAATCTGATAGATAATGCCTTTGACGCTATAGATCATGCCTCAAAGGAAAAGATAACTCAATATCAAGGTAGGATAGAAGTAATCCTGAAACAAGAAAACCAAAGTCTTATAATTCAGATAAAGGATAATGGGATAGGCATAAAAGAAACTCAGACAAAAAAAATATTTGTCATTTTCGAGCGCTTGCATAATAAAGAAACCTATCCTGGAACAGGAATTGGCTTATCAATTTGCAAGAAAATAGTGGAA
>JAHIRR010000319.1 GCA_018818505.1 Candidatus Omnitrophota bacterium
AATAAAGGCATGTCACTTTAAGAATATTTTGGATAAAAAAGCAAAAGTAGATATAAGGAAAAACGAACAAATTAGATGGGATCAAATCTATGAAAACTAAAAAAATTATTTTTTTAACAGGCACAAGGGCCGATTTTGGAAAATTAAAACCTTTAATGAAAGCCTTGGACAAGGAGAAGGATTTTGAAGTCCATATTTTCGTGACAGGTATGCATATGTTTCCAAAGTACGGAAGCACTGGAGATGAGATTGATAAGTCAGGTTTCAAGAACACGTTTCATTTTATTAATCAGCAGTCCAGCGATTCTATAGATTGTATTCTAGCAAACACTATCTATGGTTTAAGAAATTATGTCTCATTGATAAAGCCAGATATGCTGATAATTCACGGGGATAGAGTTGAAGCTTTGGCAGGCGCTATTGTCGGCGCATTTAATAATATATTAGTAAGCCATATTGAAGGAGGAGAAGTATCTGGTACTATTGATGAGTCCATAAGGCATTCTATAACAAAACTTTCACATATACATTTTGTAGCAAATAACGAAGCCAAAGGAAGATTAGTCCAAATGGGCGAAGATGATATGAGCATTCATGTCATAGGTTCACCTGATATTGATTTGATGAGTTCTCGCAATCTACCGTCATCAAAAGCTGTAAAAAAATATTATGAAATAGCATTCGATAAATATGCGATATTTATGTACCATCCTGTTACAACTAATTTGCATAATCTATTAAATTATACCCAGGAAATTATGAATTCGCTTATTGAATCTGGAAAAAACTATATAGCCATATACCCTAATAATGACCCCGGTTCCGATATTATTATTGAAGAATTAGAGCTACTGAGAAAGAATCCGCGCTTTAGGATACTTCCATCTATGCGTTTTGAAGCTTTTTTAACCCTTCTTAAGAGTTGCGATTTTATAATTGGAAATTCAAGTACTGGGATCAGGGAGGCCCCGTTTTATGGTGTACCTAGTATAAATATTGGAAATCGTCAAAATCGAAGATTTGCTCATGAGACAATCTTAGATGTCGGAGAATCAAAGAATAAGATTTTATCAGCCATCAAAAATATCAAAAATATCAAATGTGTCAAATCAGGTCATTTTGGAGACGGCAAAAGTACGGAAAGATTTAAAAATATAATCAGAACATCTAATACATGGAAAATTAGCATACAGAAAAATTTTGTTGATAGGTTCTAATTAGAGTTTTTTATGAGCAAGAAAAGAATTATCGCAAGGATAGATGTAAAAAATGAATATGTGATAAAGGGAATACATCTGGAAGGGTTAAGAAAAATAGGAGATCCTAATAAATTAGCTATAAAATATTACGAGGAAGGTATAGACGAGATAATCTTCATGGATGCTGTGGCAAGCCTGTATGACAGAAATAATCTGTTCCATATAATAGAAAAAGCGTGCAAGGATGTTTTTATCCCTATCACGATCGGAGGAGGCATTAGGAACATAAGAGATATTGAAGCGGCTTTGAAGTCAGGCGCCGATAAAGTGGCAATAAATACTCAGGCTATAAGAAATCCCACCTTGATACGGGAGGCGTCTAAAATGTTCGGTTCGCAATGCATTATCGGGTCTGTTGAGGCAAAGAAGAGATATGAATCATGGGAAGCTTATATAGATAATGGGAGACAACAGACCGATATAGATGTAATCACTTGGATTAAACAATTGCAGGATTTAGGCGTAGGAGAGATATTCTTGACTTCAGTGGACAAGGAAGGGACAAAGAGGGGTTTTGATACAGAGCTTATAAAAAAGGCGACCAACGCTGTTTCTGTTCCTGTCATAGCAAGCGGGGGCGCAGGAAAATTAGAGCACATAACTGAGCTGATAAAAAATAGTGAACCTGATGCGGTAGCTATAGCGTCTTTATTTCATTATAACATTTGCTCGGTCTCGGAAATAAAAGAATATATATCTGGAAAAGATATAGAAGTAAGGAAATGAAAAAAAAGAATATAGCAGTAATTGACTATAATATAGGCAATGTGAGGAGTATATTGAATGCTTTGGAAAAAATAGGCGCTCATTCTGTATTAACCAGAGATCGTAATGAAATATTATCAATGGACGCCATAGTTTTACCGGGGGTTGGGGCCTTTAAACAGGGCATGGAAAATCTAAAGGCAAACAGTCTCATTGATATAGTATATAAGTTTATAAAATCAGAAAGACCGTTTTTAGGTATTTGTCTAGGGATGCAGCTCTTAATGGAAGAGAGCGAGGAATTTGGTTTAACTGAAGGATTAGGCGTTGTTAAGGGAAAAGTGATCAAACTGCCCGTAAGCAATAAGTCAAAAGAAAAACTTCCCCACGTCGCTTGGGATAAAATCTGCGAGCCTAAAAGAGCAATTTGGCAGGGCACTATTCTTGATGGTATAGAAAATGCAGTGGATGTGTATTTTAACCATAGCTTTGTTGCAGAGCCGTTAGATAAAAATGCAGTATTGAGCACTACATCTTATGGCAAA
>JAHIRR010000320.1 GCA_018818505.1 Candidatus Omnitrophota bacterium
TATTGTATAGAATTTCAATGTTTGATCCTCGATGATAGATACTCGTAAAAGCAATAACGAGGATCGAGAATCGAGACAAGTTCCCGAGCCGAAGGCGAGGGTTAACTTGTTATACAGTTTTCTTAAACAGTACGCTGCCTATGATCGCGAGTATGATATTCGGCGCATACATATATAATGCAATAGGCTGGCCGCCTTTTAGAGAGATGGCCATTCCACCCGCCATAAATACATAATATGCTACAATGACAGCCAGCGCTATTGCGAACTGCACTGTCTTTTCACCTCGTTTCGTAAATATACCAAGAGAAATCCCGATTATAATGAATACCAGGCTGGCAAAGGATATAGAGATCTTTCTGTGAAACTCTGCTATCAGGGCAGGCGCGTCTATGTGATGACGGCCGAGCCTTTTCAACTCTTCTTTTATTTCCCGAAAGTTCATCTCCTTTGGTTTTTTCTGCACGTGTTGTCCCTGGGGAATCGTCTCGTCTATGTTCATGGTGAGATAGTATGTTTTGAAATTCAATTTATAGAAGTGCATCGGGTTTTTTGGATTGGGTTCATCGCTCGTGCCATTTGTGAGCTTTAGTTTTATCGCATTTTGATTCTCAAGGGTGATAAATTCACCGCTTTTGGCTATTATGGTCCTTGTCGGGCGGTCTTTCTGGATCTGGTATATGCGGATTTCTTTTAATCTGTTTTCGTCTATCTCGTTTATGAATATGATATAGTCCTTGAAACTCTTTATGAATACCCCTGGCTCAAGATATGCGACAGGGTTTTTTGCCCCTATATTTTTTACGATCTTGCGGGATGAGAAATGCGATTCGGGCAAGATCCTATCGTTGAGTATAATAGAAAAAAGACTCAGTACGATCCCAGCAATAATTAAAGGTACTGTGAGTCTTGAGATATTGATTCCCTGCGCGCGCATGGCAGTTATCTCATTATCAGAAGAGAGTCTCCCGAAGGTAAGCAAGGCCGCGCTCAGGGCAGACATGGGTATGGTATAGCTCAGGAGGAACGGTATCATGAATAAAAATAGTTTACCAACAAGCGCGATATCCACACCTTTATTGATGACCAGATCAGCAAGCTTTACAATATTTCCCGTAACCAATGCGAATGTGAAGACAAGGAGGGAAAACAGGAACATGAAGAAGATATCTTTTAACAGGTATTTACGTAAGATTTTCATGGTAGATTTTTTAGACGCGAATACACGCGAATCAAACGCGAATAGCCGCAAATGAGGTTATTCGCGAGAATCTGCGTTAGATTCGCGATAATTCGCGTTAGCATAATATTTAACATGCTTTGTCTCCGCGTGCCAGCGTTATGATCTCCACCTGATTTGAGCGCGCTTCTTTAAGGATCCTCGCGCATTCATTTACAGTGCTGCCTGTCGTGAAGAGGTCATCTACGAGTAGTATGTTCTTATCTTTGATGTGAGAGATTTTCTTTTTCTGCAGGGAGAAGCTCTTTTTTATATTTTTTATTCTTTTTTCTCTGGGGAGGCTGCTCTGGGGCAGGGTATTTATAGTTTTTTTAAGGACCCCATCAGAATATTGCACGCGCAGGATCTTTGCTATATTTTCTGCCAGTATGTGAGAAGGATTTATCTCTCTCTTGAAGAGCCTGGAGCGATGCATGGGCACAGAGAGCACCAGATCAAGATCTTTGGCCATGCCGTGCTCTTTCATAAAGTCCACGGTCGATCTAGCAAATTCTTTTAGAGGAGAGGTAATTTTTTTATATTTAAAGTCATGTACCAGTTTTTTGATCTCCCTGTCGTAATAGAATACTGAGAGGGCCTTGTCAAAATACACGGCGTCTTTCTTGCAGTCACTACAAAGCTCTTTCATCTCTGGTTCGCCTGAGAGCTTTTTGCCGCATTTTACGCAGAAAGGAGGCAGTCTTTTTTTTATCTTTTTCATGCAGCCAGCGCATATATTCTCATCAGGAGGCCTAGTTTTTTCACCACACACCTGACAAGATGAAGGAAAGAAGAGGTTTATAATACTCAAGATCATATCTCATAAATATAGCATACTGAACAATTAAAGTCAAAATTTCTTAACAAATCCTTACTTTTGTGCTATATTGATTTAGGTATGGATGATAGCACAGAGAGAAAGATAAGGGATCTGGAAGAGTGGAATAAAGAACGCAGCAGGATAAAACCTGTTATCGAAAGGGCCGTGGACTGCCATAATAAGGCCAGGGTCGAAGTGCGCTGGAAGAATTATGACACAGCCACAGGGCTTTATAAAGAGGCGATTAAATATTACAAGGACGCAATAGCCCTGAACCCGAAGTATTACCTGCAGGATCTCATGGACAGGGTGGATCATGTCATAGAGGAGTACATAAATAATGCCTTTAGGTTGAAGACAGCAAGGGATGAGCTAAAGAGCGAAAGAGGCATAAAGGAATTCATGAGTTTTGTTGACAGATTAAAAGAGGGGGAACGCAGATATATAAATACATATGAGCTGGCTGACGCGTATTTGCGCATAGCTAATTTATACTATGATGAGGAAAAGTTTGAAAAGGCATGCGAATTTTATAACAAAGCAATCGATGTGAATTGCGAACAATCTTTTATAAACCGGGAAAGCTATTTTAAGATAGGGAAGATCTTTTTTGAGGATGATAAGTTCAAGGAAGCGCTTATGAGTTTTGTTTCAGTTTTATCTTTTGATAGAGGCAATGAAGAGGTTACGGATTACATAGATGAATGCCTTAAGAAATTGAAGATATCAGAATATAGAGAGAGGTTTCTTGTGGCAACGCCTAATGAGGCAAAGAAGCTTATTATGGAGGTATTATGATAGACAGAAGGCGATATCCCAGATTTGAATTAAAGATCAATGCCAAGTATAGAATTGTGGACTCTGAGCAAGTGCTGAGATTCGGCAATCTGAAAAATATTTCTGCAGAAGGCATATGTTTTGAATCAGATCAAAGATTAAAACCGGGTAATCATGTGGGGTTAGAGGTGGATCTGGGTGACAGGGGTAAGCCTGTCAGTCTTACCGGGGAGATACTGTGGGCTATAGAGGTAAAAAGGTCCATGGACAAAGGGAAGAAATTCATAAATGGAATAAAGCTGCTCGATGTCTCCAGTTCAGACGAGGGCAGATTTTTAAAATATTATTGCGGCAGGATGGTCGAGAAACTTTCAGGTTATTTAAAAATGTGACTATGAAGAAAAAGAGCAAATTAAACCATATTATATCAGAATTATTGGAACACCTGCCGTATTCTGTTTTTGGCGTTACCGTAGGAATAATCATGATGGGGCTTCTGACATTTATCTCGATCAGTTTAAATACAAAGCATCTATTGCCGAACGCTGCAAGCGAACTTTTTCATGTCTTTCACCCGGTCCATATCCTTTTAAGTTCCATAGTGACTACAGCGATGTTCTGGAAGCATGAGAAACGTTTTCTAAAAACTATTTTCGTGGGCCTTGTCGGTTCTATCGCTATTTGCGGTGTCAGCGATATATTGCTCCCGTATCTTGGGGGCAAACTGTTTGGCTGCCATATGCATCTTCATATCTGTATTTTAGAGCATCCGGGCATTATCATTCCTTTTGCCTTTATAGGGGTGCTCTTCGGTTTTCTCGTGCCTTCTACGATTGAGAAGAGCACAGAGTTTTCCCACTCCATGCACGTCCTTGTAAGCAGTATGGCGTCCATCCTCTATCTTATTTCATTCGGCATTACAGACTGGATCCATATGATAGGCGGCATATTTTTAATAACCATAGTCGCTGTAATGCTGCCCTGCTGCCTGAGTGATATCGTATTTCCCTTGAGCTTTGTAGATACTAAAGGAGGTAGTTAATGCAACAGGCAATGAATCCGTCAACTCACCATGTGACAGCCCGCGAAGATCGCGTTTCTATTTTTCAAAAAGCCGTATACAGTATAGGAGGGCTCGTTAATAATATTCAGGCCGCCGCTCTTGGATCGATGGTCATTGTTTTGAACCTCGGATTAGGCCTGAATCCCGCTTTAGTCGGTCTTATCGGAGCCATTCCCCGTATTGTCGATGCCATATCAGATCCTCTTGTCGGTTACAGTTCAGATAATACCCGAACCCGATATGGACGCCGTAGGCCTTTTATATTCTTTGGAGCTCTTTCCGCGGGACTTTTATTCGCATTGATGTTCCAACTATATAAGGGGCATAGCGACAATTTCTATTTCTGGTATTTCTTAGGGTTCCAGGTTCTATTTTTCATCGGATTTACCTGTTATTCGATTCCATGGATCGCGCTAGGGTATGAAATGACACCCGATTATCATGAGCGGACACGACTGCAGGGGGCCAGCAACTTTGTCGCTCAATTTGCATGGGTGATCGCTCCCTGGTTTTTCAAAATCATGAACAACAAGAATATGTTTACAGATATTGTTCATGGAGCGCGGACCCTCGGGCTCATCGTCGGCGGCTTTATCATAGTTGGCGGCATACTTCCAGCTATTTTCAACAAAGAGCGATTTGGCAACTTAGCAAAACCTGAAAGACTCAAGGGTCTTTGGAATACACTGAAAGACTTTTTCAGCGGTTTTGCGATTACCTTGAGATGCCGTCCGTTTGTAAAGCTTTGCGCGGCGACATTCCTGATCTTCAACGGATTCATGCTCGCTTCCGCCTTCTCAGCCTATGTTATTTTCTTCTATGTTTATGGCGGCGATTATTCAAAAGGCGGGACATTGCTCGGCTGGTTTGGGTCGATCAGTTCCGTTTGTACTTTTTGCGTCATCTTCTTGACTACATGGATCTCCACGAAGATCGGCAAGCGAAAAACCTTTTTAATTACCATTTCCCTTTCGATCATCGGTTACGCTTTGAAATGGATAGGGTATAATCCCGACCAGCCATACTTACTACTGATCGCTGCTCCGTTCATAGCGTTTGGCCTGGGATCGCTCTTTACGCTGACCAGTTCCATGGTAGCCGATGTCTGCGACCTTGACGAACTCCAGACCGGCACACGCAGAGAAGGCATGTTTAGCGCTGTTTACTGGTGGACGGTAAAACTAGGATTAGCAATTGCATCGCTCCTTTCCGGAATCCTCCTCAATGCGACCGGTTTTGATGTTGCATTAGGCGGCAACCAATCAGCTCAAACTTTATTGTATATGAGGATCTGCGATATCGGCATTCCGATCATAGCCTCTATTACCGCTATTTTTATTATTATGACCTTTAAAATCTCAGAAGCTAAGGCATATGACATTCGTAAGCAGGTCGAAAGACGAAGAGAAGAAAGACGAA
>JAHIRR010000321.1 GCA_018818505.1 Candidatus Omnitrophota bacterium
AAGAGAGGAAAAAGATGTCCGCATGACTGCGCAGACTGCGCAGACTGCACAGCCGCAGGAGCCGCCTGAGGACAAATCGTTTTCTAAATCAGCTTTTATGCAGGGGCTTGGTTTTATGCCTGAATTTGGCAAGCAGTCGCTGTTGAAAGACAAGACATCTAATGCCCCGCAATATTTCATCAACAGCTATCTAACATTGACGGATAAAGATAAGAATCTCGCACCTGTAATTTCCTTTGAGTTAGAAGGCGTTACTGCGCAAGACGCCGTTAAATACAACGTGGGAGGGCTATTAAAGTTTATGAATCCTCTTGCGGGGAATTCTAATAAGGAAAATCTTGAGAATTACTTAAGTTATATTAAATGGCTTGAAGGTCAAAATGTGAGTCGAATATACAGAGACGGGGAGTATAGGGATATAAGTCTTGAGAGGGGAAAGGTCGAGGATGAATTAGACAAGGCCAGAAATGCGGAAAATCTATTCCAGAGCCACATACTCGGAGGCAGTATAAAGGCCGGCAAGTCTGTGGGAACCTGCAAGGTCTCGCTGTATCTGGATGCGTTTAGTCAGGGCGGGACAGATTACAAGGATAAGAACGTGTTTAGGGGGGGCCTTATTGTTGCTGCTGGTAACGGCGAAATATATATTAGCCGGAGATTCAGCGAGGATAAATACCAGAGCTTTAATGGCGTTGATCTCGGTGAAGGGCCTGCAACAGAAGCCGGCGGCCAATACACTATAAAATTCAATAAGGGCGCGGCAGATTTTGAGTTGGGCGCAAAGCTGTTTGTGCTCAATGATGAAAACGGAAACCATGTCGGTATAGCCGTTCCGGTGATTGCCACAGATGTCGATCTGCTGGGCGTTACTTTAGCCGGGGGAGTTACGCCTACAGGGCTGCAGGATTATGAACCTGTAATAGTCGGCCAGTTTGAGGCATCCAAAGAGGCCTTTGGCAAGAGATTTGTGGTCTTCATGGCAGGTAACAATAAAGGAGATGTGGAGATTACAAGCGCTATAACCACCCCAGATTCAAAGAAAGGATTTCTGATCAAAGCTTCAAGGGTCTCGCCTGATGCCAATATAGCTCAGGGAGGCCTGCCTGGCACTGGGTGGGGCGCTGGATATTATTCAAAGCTGAGTGATATCTTAGGGTTCTTCTTAGGTTTTGATAGATATAAAGACGTTAAAAATGACTGGGTTACAGTAGTTAAAGGAGGGGTCGACTTTGCCTTTAGTGATAAACGAAAGACAGCTGAAGATTATGATAGCGACTTGCGCCTGAAATCGGTCCAGCTGACACAAGAAGATTTGAAAAAAGAAGACATGGAAAAGCAGCAGAAAGAGAAAATAGCGCCGCCTGAGCCGCCTAAAGAGATTAAAGGAACGGCAGCGGCTGGGACATACACGCTGGCGCAGGAGAAGGATAAACGCTTTAAAGCCGTAGACACCAAGATAAAGAAAGACTTTACGGTAGACGCAATAAATAGCGCCATAAAAGGCCGGTTCATAAATGAATTTAAGAAAGGACTTATGAAGACAGCCGACCTTAAAAAAGGCTCTGCCGACGAAGGATATATAGATACATTGATAGGATTATTTACAGAGAAAACCGAGTTTTCAGACGGAGCGCCGGTATTGGACCAGGCGCAAAAGGCCGCGCTCCGCAGTAAATACGGCGCCATGTTCGGAGCCCAGTATTACAAGTATCTGCTCGCTGAGATAACCGATGCGTTGACCATCGATACCTACGAAGATATTTGCGAGCTTTACAAGATCTTCGTAAACGGCTCATTAGAGGAAGAGGGCCTTGATAAGAGTGTAATAGAGGCAACGGCAAAGTTAGATGAGCTGAGGAGAGGAAACCATGCCTCCGAAAAAGATATTACAACGGCCCTGAATCGCCTGAAATCCCGCATCATCCAGGTGCCGCCTGAGAAATTCCACTGGCAGTATATAGACCTCCTGCATGACAGGATGAACTGGGTTGACTTTGACATAAGAGGCGCTTCCCGCTACAGGCCCGAGGACGTCAGGCGCTTCTTTGAAACAACAAAGCTTCTCAATAACGGCAAGCCGGTAAAAATCGATATAGCCGGCAGAACCGCAGAGTGCACTGTCTACAAGGTTGACTACAAGATGCTGACACAGGACGAGCTAAACCTGAAAGGCCCTGCCACGCCCCAGACCGGCACAAGATACGAATATTATGAGTATGACGCGGCCTCTAAGATGCAGAGAAAAGTCATGACTGTTGAGGATTATGACGATACGTGGGTGCTGCACCGCGATGTTAGATATAAATTTGGCCTTAAATTTCAAGTTCCATTGGATCAGCCCCCAACCGATAAGCACAAGGTAAGCTTTCAGCTAAAGACATACCATTATTATATTGAAGGCACTAATATCGAAAGAAGCTATCAGAAGGAAATAATATGGAAGAGCGATTGCGCTTTTATGGGGAAGGAGAAGGGCGATTCAGAGATAGTTGAGATGGGTGTATTGCGCCTGACAGGCGATGAGAGATATCTTGATGAGAGAGGAAATATGGAGATGTCTGTATGGTTGACATTCGAGCCCATGCGTAACGTGAGAGCATGGAGGGAACAATTAAAAACAATCGGGCCCTCAGAGGAACTACTTGCCAATACTTTAGCGTCTATACCAAAAGGAGAAGGCAAGTTAATCCTGGTTCACAGCTATATAGACTATACAAAGAACATGGACCCATACGGAGCCGATGAGGTATTTAAAAAAGGCGACAAAAGACTGAAGGATGAAAAGATTAGCACTATTGTAGCAGTGTATATTGAGGACCACGAGATTGTCGGCGCTTATGTGAAAAAACTTAAAGCCGGAGATAAAGTCCTTTATCCGAGCCGCACGGTTCACACAAAGGCATTTACCATACCAAAGGCTGACCCTGACGATGCAATTTCTTATATGGAAGCAGTATTGTTTGACGAGTTTGTAAAATCGCCTGACAAGGCAAAGGAAATTAAAGTTCGGGCAGATGAAACAATTACCTCGAAAGGCGCCGTAACACAGAGAAATTCAACGATAAATAGCGCTACAAAATTATCACCCACGTATCCCGGAGCTGATGGCTGGTTAGGCAATGTCCAGTTTTTATTCAGCATATCCACGGATATAATCACGAGCGTATTAAACGGCGATAAAGAAAGAGCAAGGGAATTGATAGATTTCTGCGAGAAGGCAAAAAGAAGCAAAGGCCTTTTACACACAGCATATAATGTAGAAAACGGAGATGCCGAGGAGCTGGGTAACCTTGATGTCATAGGCCCTCATATATGGTGTGAATTAGCAAAGGCGCGTTTTATAGAGAAATTCGGCGACCTTGATGGAAGTATGCTTAAGTCTATAGTAAAGACTGTGGATTCATTACTTAAATTAAGCAAAAAATATTAT
>JAHIRR010000322.1 GCA_018818505.1 Candidatus Omnitrophota bacterium
CATGCCAGATCTTCATGAGATCCCCCACAAATTAATTGACAATATCTCAAAAGTCATTGTAGGCAAGAGAGAGGTTATCGAGTTTGTCGTGATTAGCATTATGGCCAATGGCCATGTTTTATTAGAAGATGTGCCTGGCCTTGGCAAGACAATGCTTGCCAGGTCCCTTTCAAGATCCATAGACTCTGATTTTAAGAGGATTCAGTTTACGCCAGATCTTTTGCCGTCTGATGTCACAGGCGTTTCTATATACAATCAGAAGACAGGGGAATTTGAATTCAAAAAAGGCCCTATATTCGCGAATATAGTGCTTGGCGATGAAATAAACCGCACTACTCCGAGGACCCAGTCCGCGCTTTTAGAGGCCATGCAGGAGTTTAATATCACTGTTGATGGCGTATTGAGAAAATTGCCTGAACCATTTTTCGTTATAGCCACTCAAAACCCTATAGAGTTTCATGGCACATACCCTCTTCCAGAGTCCCAAGTCGATAGATTCCTTATGCAGCTTGCAGTAGGATATCCTTCGAATCAGGAGGAGGTAAAAGTCCTTACCAGAAACCTGAAGGAGTCGCCCCTGGACACCCTGCAGAGCGTTGTGAGCGTACAGGATATCATTGATGTGCAAAAGGCAGTGATGTCTCTTCATATAGAGCCGCGGATCACAGAATACATCGTAAAGATCATTTCCACGACAAGAGAATTGCCAGGCGATATAAAGCTTGGCGCAAGTCCTCGCGCATCACTCGCGCTTATGCGCACTGCAAGGGCCCTGGCCTTTCTTGACAAAAGGGATTATGTAATACCTGATGATATAAAAAGATTAGCGCTTTCTGTGTTAAGGCATAGGATCATACTTCAGCCGCGTTCCATAGTCCGTGGCCTCACGCAGAAAGACATAGTAAGCCATATATTAAAAAAGGTTCCAGTGCCGGCCTAATGTTTACTTCAAAAAGCATCTTTCTTCTTATAACAACCATTCTTCTTCTTGCTATTGCGTGGAATACTGACATAACAATGGTCTATATATTCTTCGTGATAGCCTTTGTCATATTTGTCCTTTCTTTTGTACACTTGCAGATCAATATTCCTGATATCTCTTTAAGCAGGATATTACAAGACACGGCATTTGAAGGCGATGTGTTTAATGTTAAGATGGAGATTAAAAATAAACGCGTCATAAATGCTTCTTTTTTTGAAATAATAGATGTGGTTCCATTTGCGCCGCCTGATGAAAAAAGGCCATCATTGTTTATATTGGATATAAAAGCCAAAAAGAAGGTATCTTTCAGGTATACGATCAATTGCTATAGAAGGGGCTTATGGAAGATAGGCCCGATATCTGTTATTTCTCAAGATGCGCTTGGGTTTTTCAAGATGAAAAAGATCTTTAATGTGTTCGCTGATGTTTTGATCTATCCAGAACTATTCAAGATCTTTTCATTTCCGCCTCTTGCAAAAGGCTCTGTCTCATGGATGGGAGTAGAGACTACAAGGATAGGCGGTGACAGTCATGAGTTTTTCGGAGTAAGGGAATACCAGAGGGGTGATGCCATGAGCCGCATACATTGGCCTTCAACAGCCAGGCATAATAAATTGATCGTAAAACAGTTTGAGCGCAATGTATTGCAGGAGGCGACCATAGTTATTGATTTGAAGAAAGAACACGATATCGGCGTAGAAAAAGAGACGACTCTGGAGTATTCAGTGAAAATAGCAGGGTCTATTGCTAAATATCTCCTGAACGAAGGCACCCTCGTACAGATGATGGGTTATTCAAGAACAGCGATGACGCTGCCTTTTGGCAAAGGCGAATCGCATCTGCATAAGATGTTAGAATATCTTGCAAAGGTTCGTTCGGATGGTAAATTTTCGTTATCTCAGACGCTCGAAGAAGCCAGTTTTATTACACCAAATAGCTCTACACTTATAACGATAATGCTGGATAATGATATGGCTGCCCTATTAAGCCTTGTTCAATTCAAGGCAAAGGGGATAAGGTTAATAACTATAGTTCTCTCAACTTCTACATTTGGCCAGTTGGCAGAAGGCGGTCACCTTGACATAGAGGCTGCAAGAAAATTTGACGAGGCGCTCGCTGGCCTGGAGGGATACGCCTACAGGATCTCGAAAGGCGATGATTTAGAGAAGAAGTTCGAGACGGTGTGATCTATTAGGTTTTTTAAACCACAGAGAACACAGAGAGAAACTATAATTAAAAAAAACTCTGTGTCCTCTTTTTGGAAAAACATTAAAACTCTTTTAGTCTTGAAAATATAAGAGTTTTTGTTAAGTAAACATTGGATATTGGCTAATTAAAGTCTAACAGAGCACACAGAGGAAATTATAAAAAATCTCTGTGTTCTCTGTGGTATATTTATGGATAGGGACGCGTTATCTTTTCACTTTGCAAATCTGGGATTGGTGTTGATCGGACTTTTCAGTATCCAGGGGATCATAAATCCTTTTGTCGCTGTACTCCTGATACCTGGTACGATCGCGGGTTTTCTTGTAAGCTGGCGGATCAGGAAATCCAGGCCTCAGCACATGGATACCTTCATAGGGATGTTATCTCTCGCGGCAGTGGTTGTGATAATGGGAGGGCTTTTTGATAAGGCCTTAACATTTGATAATCTTCTGACGGGTTTTTCTATAGCCCTGGCATGGCTTACGCTTTTCCAGAGTTTTGGCCTAAAAACAGAAAAAAGTTATGCGATGCTGCAATTCATATCAATATGTCTTTTAATCTCATCAGTCTCACTTGCCCTGGAACAGGAACCGCTCTATATGGCGATGCTTGCGGCTTTTTTATTTATCTTTATCTTTGCGATGCGTTTGAGTTTGGTATGCGAGAGAAAAAACAAAGGTTCTCTTATAGTGGGAAATCAGGAAGAGATAATGAGTTTATGGCAGCAGATAAAAGTGGCCGCGATGATGTTTTCTTTTGTTTTAATAGTCGGGTCCATGGCCTATCCCTTTGTCCCGCGTTTTGAGAATCTATCTTTAAAAGGGCTGCCCTCTACGCTTTTAGGGATCCCAGAGAAGATCCCGCTTTTAAAGTTATTGCAGCAAGCGCCGGAAACACTAAAGGATAATAAAAAAAAGAAAAAAGAACAGATCGTAAATACCAGAGAGAGAAAGAGAGAAACCCAAGGCGTAAGGATAAGACAAGAGGAATTAATACAGGAGACAGAAGGAAAGGCCAAAAAGGCGATTGAGCAGCGTTTTCGCGCAGAAGAATTCAATAAGGAAATAGATGTTTTTAAAGTAAAAACCCTTACGATATATTCAGATTATGACGAAGTTCCCCTTGGTGAGCAAATTAGACTTGAAGCGGAATTGACCATGAGTGACGAGTCTATTATTCCAGCAGCAAGGCTCGTTGACTGGATGACCAGCGGGACTGTAGAAGTGTCTATAGATAATGAGGGGAATCTCAAGCCAAAAGAACAGGGAATTGTGCAGGTATCCGCGTCTTTTCTTGGAACATTTAGCAATGATCTATATATTAAGATAACGCCCCCTGTAAAACCAATAAAGAAAAAGAGCCCCTTGTATTATTCATTTATTAGCTTTTTGTGGCTTTTGGTTTTAGGGCTTTTATTCTTTGCTGTAGTCATGTTTATTAGAAGCAGGCGCTTGCAGCAATTGGCAATTACGAATCCAAAGGCGTTTATAAAGGAGATTTACAGCATTCTATGCAGGGGTTTTAAAGTATACGGCGTTTCTAAATTTGATTATGTTGCGGCAAGGGAATTCTTTGAATCTGTAAGGTCTATTTTATCAGATAATCCAAAGCCCATGCATGATATAACAGAAGGTTTTTTAGAGGCCCGTTTTTCTATACACAATATATCTAGTGAGCATTCTCAGCAGAGCCTGGGATTTTTTCACGGGGTCAAGGATGTTGTTTTAGGGAGGGATCAAGGAAAGCATTTCTGGAAGAATATGGCATTTAAGGCGCTGCTGTTAGATGCGTTGCTGATACCTAAGACTTGACTTTTTGCAGGACTTACTGTATTATACACAGAATAAAACTCGTGGGACGGTTACGGTGACGATGCTCGTATCGGTTAGGGTTACGTCATCGGTCACGTTTTAATCTCACGTAACCCTAACCGCTGACGTAACCGTTACGGGCATCGTAACCGTAACCGTTACCGTAACCTTTTAGATTAGCAAGGAGGCATTGTCATGGGCATGTGGGTTGGAAGAGGGAGAAAGGCGCGAAGGTGTTATGGATTTGATGAGGTAGCTCTTGTGCCAGGCTCTATTACGATAAATCCTAACGAGGTAGATACGAGCTGGGAGCTGGCAGGCAAGAAATACAGAATACCGATACTTGCCGCTGCAATGGATGGCGTGGCGGATGTGAAGTTTGCTGTAGAGATGAGTAAACTTGGCGGCGTAGCTGTTTTAAACCTGGATGGTGTGCAGACCCGCTATGAGAATCCTGACGAGATACTTAAAAAAATAGCAAAAGCAAGTCCGCAGGAGGCCACAAAGCTTGTGCAATCCCTTTATGTTAAACCCATAAAAGAAAAACTTATCACAAAGAGAATAAAGGAAATAAAGAAAAAGAACGCGACTGCATCTGTAAGCACTATTCCGCAGACCGCGGAGCGCTTTGGCAGGCTTGCGCAGGACGCGGGCGCGGACATATTCGTGGTCCAGTCTACAGTGATAAGCGTGCATCATATGTCCAAGGAATATAAAGTAGTCGATTTTGCCAAGTTCATAAAATCTATGAAGATCCCTGTAATACTGGGAAATTGCGTTACGTATTCTGTTGCGCTTGAGCTGATGGAGGCCGGGGCAAGCGGGATCCTGGTTGGCATAGGCCCCGGAGCGGCCTGTACCACAAGAGGTGTCCTTGGCATAGGCGTGCCGCAAGTCACAGCTACTTCAGATACCTCGGCAGCGCGCGATTTTTATCACAAGAAGACAGGAAAATACATACCGATTATTACAGACGGCGGCATGGATTCAGGCGGAGATATCTGCAAGGCTTTTGCCAGTGGCGCGGATGCAGTGATGGTTGGCTCCGCGTTTGCCCGGGCGCAAGAGGCGCCAGGAAAAGGATATCACTGGGGCATGGCTACGCCGCACGCAAACCTGCCAAGAGGTACGCGGATCCGCGTGGGTACAACCGGGACACTGGAAGAGATATTACTTGGACCTGCAAAGCTCGATGATGGCTCACAAAACCTTGTCGGCGCGTTAATGACCTCAATGGGAAATGTCGGCGCAAAAGATATAAAAGAAATGCAATTGACCGAAATCATAATAGCCCCATCTATTAAGACAGAAGGAAAACTCCTCCAGCGAGCGCAGGGGATAGGGATGGGAAAATAAATGGAAGTTACATTTGAAGGTTACAAGAGGTTACAAGAAGTTACAGAAGGTTACAAGAGGTTACGAAAGAGTGTGGATGTCAACGCTTTTAAAGTAACTTCATGTAACATCTTGTAACATCCTGTAACTTCTTGTAACATTACGTTCGTAACCTCCATGGAAGCAAATACGCAAGCATGCATCATTCCGATTTCACACACCTCCACGTCCACACGCAGTACAGCCTCCTTGATGGAGCATGCCTAATAAAAAAACTTACTGATAGCGCAAGGCGCATGAAGATGCCTGCTGTCGCGATGACAGACCACGGCAACATGTTTGGCGCGATAGAATTCTATCAAAGCTGCGTGCAGAATGGCGTAAAACCCATCATAGGGTGTGAGGTTTACGTAGCGCCAAAGAACCGGCTCGATAAGACTGTTTACGCCGGAGGCGAGACATCAAACCATCTTATACTCCTGGCAAAGGACGAGACAGGGTATAGAAATCTAATGAAACTTGTTACTATCGGCTATCTGGAAGGCTTTTACTATAAGCCGAGGATCGATAAGGAAATATTGTCTAAATATTCAGAAGGCCTTATAGGGCTTTCAGCCTGCCTTAAGGGCGAATGCGCGCAGCTTGCCATTAACAAAAAAGAAGAAAAAATAAAAGAGGTGGCAGGCCAGTATCGCGAGATCTTAGGCAAGGATAATTTCTATTTTGAGATCCAGAATAATTCTATCCCGGAACAGGGAACAGTAAATACCACCCTTATAAACCTGGGCAGGGCCATGGACATAGGGATCGTTGCGACAAATGACGTGCATTACCTTAGTAAGGACAGCGCCAGGGCGCACGAGGCGCTTCTCTGTATCCAGACGCAGACTACTCTGGATGATCCAAAACACATGAAGCTGCAGACAGACCAGTTTTATTTCAAGTCACCAGAGGAGATGAAGGCGCTTTTTAAGGATGTGCCTGAGGCGATTCAAAATACCATAAGGATAACAGAACGCTGCAATCTGGAGCTGGATTTTTCAAAGACATATTTACCGCACTATGCGGTGCCCGAAGGCATGACGCGCGAAAAATACCTTAAAGACCTTTGCGAGGAAGGCTTAAAAAAGAGATATCCAGGCGTACCCTCTGAGGTAAAACAAAGACTTGAATACGAATTGGATGTAATCAATAAATCCGGGTATACAAGCTATTTTCTGATTACGAGGGATTTTGTGAGTTTTGCAAAAGACAAAGGCATAGCAGTCGGCCCGGGCAGGGGCTCCGCGGCAGGAAGCATAGCAAGTTTCTGTCTCGGCATAACAGACATCGACCCATTGAAATACAATCTTCTTTTTGAAAGGTTCTTGAATAGAGAACGCGTTAGCATGCCTGATATTGATATAGATTTTTGCTATGAGCGAAGAGGAGAAGTGATAGATTATGTCATAAAGAAATATGGCCAGGAAAATGTAGCGCAGATCATAACATTTGGCACAATGGCGGCAAGAGGTGTCATAAGGGATGTTGGCAGGGTCATGAATGTACCTTATGCTGATGTGGACAAGATCGCCAAGATGGTACCAACGGATCTAAATATAACGCTGGACCTTGCTCTTGAACAAGAGCCAGAACTCAAAGGCCTTTACAAAAAAGATCCTATCATAAAAGAACTCATCGATACATCAAGGCATCTCGAAGGCCTTACGCGCCACGCGTCTACTCATGCCGCGGGCGTGGTAATAAGCGAGGATGTTCTATCAAATCACGTTCCTCTTTTTAAGACAGGAGACGGCCAGATCTCAACAGGCTATGCCATGGCCTCGCTTGAAAAGATAGGCCTTTTAAAAATGGATTTTCTGGGCTTGAGGACGCTCACAGTTATTCAGGAGGCCGTAAAGATAATAAATAGAGTAAACAATATTGAATTGAACATCGAGGATATAGCGATAGATGATCTAAAGACATATAAACTTTTGGGCAGGGCGCAGACAATGGGCATATTTCAGTTGGAAAGTTCAGGCATGAGGGATCTTTTGAAGAAGCTAAAGCCTGAGGAGTTTGAGGATATTGTGGCGCTCCTGGCGCTTTATAGGCCTGGCCCTATAGGAAGCGGTATGCTTGATGATTTCATGAAGCGAAAGCACGGCGAAGTGGATGTGAGGTACGATCATCCGTTACTCGAGTCTATCTTAAAGCCGACATACGGGATCATTGTGTATCAGGAACAGGTAATGATGATTGTGTCTAAGCTGGCAGGCTTTTCTCTTGCCCAGGCAGACCTCCTGCGCCGCGCGATAGGCAAGAAGACGCCTGAGATAATGGACCAGCAGCGCCGCGCGTTTATTGAAGGCGCTGTGAAGAACAGGATCGACAGGCGCATTGCCGAGAAGATCTTTAATTTCATAGAGCATTTTGCGGGGTATGGTTTTAATAAGAGCCATTCTGCCGCGTACGCGATGATCTCCTACAGGACCGCGTTTTTAAAGGCGAATTACCCTGTTGAATTTATGGCCGCTCTTCTAACAAGTGAAAAAGATAACACAGATAAGATAGTCGAGTACATAAATGAGGCGGAAGAGATGGGCATGAAGATCTTGCCGCCTGATGTAAATGAGAGTTTTGCTAATTTTACAATGGTTGAAAAGAACACTATACGCTTTGGCCTGGGAGCTGTTAAAAATGTCGGTCAGACTGCTATAAATTCTATTATTGAGGCAAGAGAGGAGCACGGTGCCTTTAAGTCTTTGTGCGAGTTTTGCGAGTATACGGACTCGCGCCTGGTAAATAAGAAGGTGATGGAGAGCCTTATAAAGTGCGGCGCGTTTGATAGTCTTGGTTTTAAAAGGGCACAGCTCATGGTTATGCTTTCAAGGGCAATGGATATAGCGAGCTCCATACAGAAGGAAAAAACATCTGGACAGATGCTTCTTTTTAATGACAGGAAAATGGAAGACGCTCCGCCGGATATAAAGGAGTGGCCAGAGGGCCAGCTCTTGCATTTTGAGAAAGAGATGATTGGTTTTTACATAACAGGACATCCTCTTGCCAAGTACGAGAGGGAGCTTAATGAATACTCTACAGCTAATAGCAGCGAACTTAAGGATTTAAAGGATGGCCAAAAGGTCTGGTTTGGCGGCATAATCAATAAGGTTAAGAGCACTGTCACAAAGCGCACTGGCGAGAGAATGGCTATTATGATGATAGAGGATTTAGAAGGCAAGGTCGAGGCCCTGGCTTTTCCAGCGTCGTACAAGAATGTGTCAAAGTTTATAAGGCCTAATTTTGCTGTGTTTGTAAGCGGCAGGTTGAATCTTAAGGAGGATCGCCCTAAGATAATAGTCGAGGAGATCATACCCATAGAAGAGGCGCGCACGCGCTTTACCCAGGCAATTTCCATAGACCTTATCTCGCTCGGCATGGAAGAGGCTATGCTTAAAAGATTAAAATCTGTCTTTGCAAGACACAGAGGCACTACCCCAGTATATCTAAATGTCTCCACCAAAAGAAACGGCGCCTACCGCATCCAGGTCGACAATGACCTGTTCGTAAGCGTCACCAACGACATGCTCACCGAATTAGAAGAATTCGTCAGCCGCGACCACATCAGGTTTGAGAAAAATTAGTCAGCAGACTATACCCTAATACTTTGATTTTATTGTAGTTAAAGAAAAAAATATGTCTTGAATTGCGGTTTCTTTATGGAATAATTAATTTAGAACGTATAAATATAGAACAACTCAAAAGTCTGATAGCACGGAAAGAATAAGGTATGGAAACAGAAGAAAAAGACAGAGGCCAATTATCCTTTGGATTCATGTGACAAAGGAAGCCCACGAAAAACTGGGGAAACTCCACGGATTATATAGTTGACTTATATATATTTTTGAGGTATTATAAAAATAATTATAAACATTTCAAAAAGTTTAGAATATAAAGTGCTTGGAGGAAATATGAAAAATTTTAAGGTATATAAATTCACGATAGGTATTTTATGTATTATTGCTTTTACTGCTATTAATTTTAACTTAAATATGAAACACAAACGCACATCCCTATTAGAGCATATTGAGCAGTTCGGTGATAGAGGAACACTGAGAATACCTCTACCATCTAGGGTTGAAGAGTTGTTGCCTGAGGGTGACATACTCACGGATGAATTGGTATTCAGCATAAAAAAAAATATAAATGATGTAGTAAGTGATTTAACTAAAAGATTGGAGAAAAAAGAGCTGAATTGGAGACTTTTTAGGATTTATTTAATTGATATTGACTATGATATATTTAAGCTAAGAAAGCAAATAAGAAAAGGAAAGAAAAAGCCTTATCTAATAGATGAAGTAGTTAAACATTTGATAGAACAGTTAAAGAATAACAAAGAATTGTTTACGGACGATTTTTTTGGAAGCGCGCCGACAGAAGCTTTTACAGAATTTCTTGGCTTAACAGGTGTTGAAGCAG
>JAHIRR010000323.1 GCA_018818505.1 Candidatus Omnitrophota bacterium
AATTTTTAAAGTCGGCAGCCAATTATTTACTGTTTGCGGACCAGAAGCAATAAATATGGTAAAGAAAAAGGGCGCTCAGGTATTTTTGGATTTAAAGTTTCACGATATACCAAATACTGTACGTGAAGCGGTTATTGCAGGTACGGTTAGCGCAGTTATGATGACTGTTCATATTAAGGGCGGCAGAGAAATGTTAGAGGCAGCTGTTAAGGGTGCTACAGATAAAGCAAAGGAACTAAATATTGACCGGCCTTCTATTATAGGGGTTACGCGTCTAACCAGCGGTAAGAATGAGAGTACTACCGAACAGGATGTTATGGATGCGGCAAGGTGCGCTAGAGATGCGGGGTTGGACGGCGTGGTTTGCTCTGTGCACGAGGCAGGCAGGATTAGAAAGGAGTTCGGTAAGGATTTCCTTATTGTAACCCCTGGCATAAGACCAAAAGGTTATCCGTCGGATGACCAGTCAAGAATTGCTACTGCCAAACAAGCCGTTGAGGCCGGAGCAGACTTTATTGTTGTAGGTAGGCCTATTATCAAAGCAGAGGATCCAAAGAAGGTTGCCGAAGATATAGCTGAGGAGATTTCTCAAGTGAAGACACGACTTAGCGAGTAATAGTGAAGCTAAGTCGTTTGTCTGAACTTGACCCTTGACATTTTTTAGTGTGAGATGACTTATGAAAAATGTCAAGGGTTTTCCCGCTTAAGCGGGATCCCGCTGAATAAGCTATGCTGAGGAGCGGGAAATTCGCCCCGCCAGAGGTGGGGCTCATTAAAGGAGTAATTATGGAGATGGAATTAAATAGTTTGATAGAGAAGATAAAGCAAGAGGGTATTTCAGAATCAAACAAGAAATCAGCAGAGATTATTAAGCAGGCGCAAGACCAGAAAAGGGCGATTATCCAGGAGGCAGAAGTAAAGGCAGAGGCTATTATTAAGCAGGCCCAAGAGCAAGCTGCTAAACTTGAGGATAATTCACATAAGGCTGTTGTTCAGGCAGTCAGGGATGTGACACTTAGTCTCAAGCAGGAGATAAAGAATTTATTCGACACTGTTTTAAAAAAGGATATTCAAGGTGCCCTCTCTGATGATTTTATCAAGGAGCTGATTCTTAAGATTGTCCAGGCTCTGCCAAAAGATAAACAGGCTGGTTTAGAAATCTTGTTTAACCAGCAGGACAAAAAAAGATTAGAAGGCGTCATACTCTCCGGTCTTAAAAAGGAGTTTGCCTCAGGTATAACTTTTAAGGTAAACCCCAATATAAATAAAGGTTTGTATATAGGCATCAAGGATGAAGACTTTCATTACGATTTTACTGACCAGGCAATATTAGAGATTCTTAAAGAATACCTTCGCCCGTTTATCGTGAAGATTCTTGATCAAGTGAAGACATAAGTTATGGAGCTCGCAGAGCGACATAACTTATATGTCTGAACTTGACCCTTGACATCAAAGATGTCAAGGGTTTTCCCGCTTAAGCGGGATCCCGCTGAATAAGCTATGCTGAGGAGCGGGAAATTCGCCCCGCCATAGGCGGGGCTCATTTAAAATGGATAAATATTACTATCTGATTGCCAGTCTTCCTCTACTAAAATTTATGGAGCCACCCGGTATAGCCAGGCAGGATTTTATTGCTCAGACAGAAAAATGGCTCTGCACAGAGGATTTTATGGTTTTAAATGAGGCAGACATAAATAATTTTCTTCATCACTCAAAAGATACGCCCCTGTTAAGCAGGTGGAAGGATTTTGAGTATTCAACCAGAACAGAGCTTGCTTCCTACAGAAGGGCAAAAAGGCAAGATACTGAATATAAAATTAGAAAAGATTTAAGCAACATAATCCAAGAAAGTAGCAATCCTCTAGAGATTGAAACAAAACTCTCGCGTCTTAAATGGGATTTACTGGAGGAACAAGAAATAGGGCATTTCTTTGATTTGGATTTCTTGATAATTTATTATTTAAAATTGCAAATATTAGAGAGGTTGACCAACTTTAATAAAGAAAAGGGCAAACAAAACCTTGAGGTTTATTCCTGGGTGGAATTATGAGTAAGAATATCGGGT
>JAHIRR010000324.1 GCA_018818505.1 Candidatus Omnitrophota bacterium
AGAAGGTTCGTAAGGAGGTAAAGCCGAAGTCTATTAATACTGACCGTATTCATAGACCAGGCTAAACTGAATAGCTCTCTCCCTCTTGTCAAATATCTTGCCGTTTATCCTGGTTACTCTACCTCGGAAATAATCTTTCACCACAGTACCCGTTCCTCATAAGCTAATCCCTACCAAATGCATAAAAAAAATATCAAGAATTTTACAATTGAAGAATTTAAAGAAGAACTTGGCAGGCTCTCAGAGGCATCTTACAGGGTAAATCAGATCTTTGAGTGGATGTACAAAAGAGGCGCGCGCAGTTTTGATGAGATGAGCACCCTGCCGAAATCTCTTAGAGATAAGCTTGGCAGGGTTTTTTCATTAGGAGGCGTTAATCTCAAGGAGAGGCTTAAATCTACGGATGGTACGGAGAAGTTTTTGTTTGAATTAGAGGATGCTAGTCTTATAGAGAGTGTACTTATTCCGAGCAGTTCAAGAAAAACGATTTGTCTTTCCACTCAGGCCGGCTGTAAATTTGGGTGCGCGTTTTGCGCAAGCGGCCTCAAAGGCTTCAAAAGAGATCTTTCTCCGTCAGAGATCCTTGACCAGATCCTCCTTGTAGGAGCTGAGGTAACAAATTTCGTATTTATGGGCATGGGCGAACCGCTGGATAATTTTGAAAATCTGAAAAAGGCGATCGAGATAATGAATTCTCCGTTAGGCATGGGTGTTGGCGCCAGGAGGATAACTGTTTCAACATGCGGGATAATACCAGGGATCAAGAGATTTAAGGAAATAGATCTTCAAGTAAATCTTTCGATATCTCTTCATGCCGCAAATAATAAACTTCGAAGCAGCCTGATGCCTGTCAATAAGACATATCCTTTAGAAGAGTTAATAGCAGCATGCGATGATTTTTCAGGAAGGATGATCACACTCGAATATATATTGATAAAGGATAAGAATGATTCACCAGAGGATGTGGATGAACTTTCTCACATAGCTAAAAAATTAAAGGCCAAGATCAATCTCATTCCTTATAGCCCTGTGCATGGAAAGAGATTTAAGGCGCCCACCATGAAGGATATCGAGCTATTTCAGAAAAGATTGGTCAAGAACAGCATAAATGTAACTCTTCGCGAGTCAAAGGGCAAGGACATCCTTGCTGCCTGCGGCCAGCTGGCCATGAAAAATAGTTGAAAGAATTTAGGCCCTTTCTTGTGTCTTAATATATGAGGAGGGTTTTATTATGGCTATAGATAGCTGGCCTAAAGATGAAAGGCCAAGGGAGAGACTTTTTCAATACGGAGAGCATACGCTGAGTAATTCAGAGCTTCTGGCGATATTATTTGGGCAAGGGTCAGAAGGGAAGAGCGCAGTGGAATTGGGGAGTGAGCTCATAGCGCATTTTAAGACATTTCGCAATATGAGCCATACTGATATTTGTCAGTTGCGGAATTTCAAAGGCATGGGCAGGGCAAAGATCGCCAGGCTTAGATCGACATTTGAGATAGCCAGGAGGTTTATGAGCGAGGAAAAACAGCCTAGATACAGGGTCAGATCAGCAAGAGAAGTGGCTGATTTTTTAATGCCAAGGTTAAGAGACCTAAAAAAGGAGATATTTAAAATATTGCTTCTAGATGGCAAAAATAATATAATAGATATACTTGAGATAGAGGAAGGCTCGGTTGATCGTGCAGCGCCTCAGATCAGAGAGGTAATGACAAAGGCGCTTCAGAATTTTGCCACAAGTATTATTGCAGTACACAATCATCCATCTGGAGATCCTGAGCCGAGCGAAGAAGATGCCTTGTTTACTAAGAATCTTAAGGCAGCAGGTGACGCGCTCCAGATGAACGTGCTGGATCATATTATAATAGGAGATAATAGGTTTTATAGTTTTACTGATAAAGGGCGCCTATAGCTCAATCGGATAGAGTGGCTGGCTTCGAACCAGTAGGTTGGAGGTTCAAATCCTCCTAGGCGCGCCACTTAAATTGAAGGATTTGAAGGGAGCTTTGCGCCGAGCGAAGCGAGGAAAAGCTGCGACGAATAGGAGCAGCGTCAGCAAAGCGGGTGGCCGACTTCGCCCGAAGGGCGAAGCGCCAAATCCTCCTAGGCACGCCAATCTTTTCCGCGCCGTTTTTGACCACAACGTCAAACGGCAAAGAAATAATCTATGAAGATCTTAAGAAGAATTTTAGTAATAACAATAGCATTAGCTATTCTTTTAACTGCTTTCTATTTCTTCTGGCTTTCTCCCCAATATGTTGTACCCATTCTTATGTATCATCGTTTTGGTTATGAGAATAATACCCTTTACGTTGCCCCTGAGAACTTCAGCCGGCAGATGGCGTATATAAAAGATAAAGGCTATGATGTCATATCTCTGGATGAGCTGGTAGGTGGCATAAAAAACAACAGAAAATTTAAACACAAAACAGTTGTTATTACTACAGACGATGGCTACAAAGATAATTATACCTATGCCTATCCAATTCTAAGAAAATACAATCTCCCTGCAACAATGTTTATTATTGCTAACTTTATAGATAATAAAGAAGATTATATGACGTGGAGTGAAATTAAAACTATGGCTAGTAAAAATATATCGTTCGGTGGACATACCAGAAACGAAGAATATCTCCCCTCTGTAAAGGAAAAAGAAGTTTTATGGGATGAGATAGTCGGGTGTAAGAAGGCCATTGAAAATAAGATAGGAGTGCCTGTCGAGTACTTCTGTTATCCTACAGGAGGATTTACAGAAGAAGTAAAGGCCTTTGTGAAAGAGGCAGGTTATAAAGGCGCTTGCACTACCAACAGGGGTTTTATAGAATTGAATAAAGGTATATATGAATTAAAAAGGGTCAAGGTAACCAATTCAGATATGAATAAGCTTTTTAGTTTCTGGGCTAAATTATCAGGTTATTACAATCTTTTTAGGAGTAGAAAAAGAGGGTATTAGTTTGAATATCAAAGAAAGATTAAAGCGCTGGGCTAAGTTACGCTTTGCTATTGTATACCCTATCGCAGTATTTGTAGTTCTATTTTCAAATTCTGATGACGAATCAATAGTGCAAAGTATTTGGTTTGTCGTAGCTGGATTACTTGTGAGATTATTGGCAAACGGATATGCAATAAAAATGGATAAGCTTACTACTTCCGGACCATATGCCTTTGTCCGCCACCCACTTTATCTGGGCACAATGCTTCTTGCTATAGGTTTTGTTATTATGTTGAAAATTTACTATATAGGGGCGTTATTTATTATCCTTATGGCAATTGTATATTATCGCACAATAAAAAAAGAGGAGACGATGTTAGAGGTAAAATTTAAAGACGAATATTTTAGGTATAAGAAAAAGGTCCCAGCCATATTCCCGACTCTTTTCCCTTATCGTAAAGGCGAAAAATGGCCGTTTAGTTTTAGGCGTTTAATTAAAAACCATGAATATAAACTATTCCTTTGGGTAATAATTCTTATGATCGCGTTTCATTTGAAAGACGAGATAATGTTAGAACACGAAACAATGGATGCTAAGATATTGATGTTAATTGTAGTTGCTTTTATTTTAGGAATACTTGACCTTGTCGGAGAATTTGTAAAGTGTGGGAATAAACAATTGATGAAATGAATTAAATAGGTAATATCTTGAAGTCACTGGCAGTAACAGGTGAGTTAACAAGGGGTGTAACACAGACATGTCATTGCGAGGAGGAGCCCCGCCCTTTCTACGAAAGGGCGGGACGACGACGAAGCAATCTCAAAAAAAGAGATTGCTTCGCTCACTTTGTTCGCTCGCAATGACACATGCA
>JAHIRR010000325.1 GCA_018818505.1 Candidatus Omnitrophota bacterium
CAAAGAACAAGGAAATTGCTGCTACTTTATACAATATCAAGTCAGAACGGTTTAAGAAGAAACTAAAAAACTAACAAACTACTGTATTAATTTTACGCATGTTATTTACCTCTTGCTTTAACCCTTGTTTAACTTCTTATAGAAGAGTCTGTTGCCTAAGTCACTTTATAGGCTAGCCTAAAGCCAAAAATGTGGTTTAAAAAAGAAAATATAAAATTCCTAAGGCTGGATACTGCACAGGCCAGCCTTGAATCTGTAAATCTTTGTCTTAATTGAGACATATTTGCTTCTACAAGAGGTAAAATAGGCAGATCAATAGTTGTTTTTAATTTTTCTTTGAAGCCTCTTGAATATTTTACTAACTTTTTTAGATTATAGGCGGTAGCAGTAAGTAATGATTGGATATGTACAGGGATGAGCCCTCTAAATTTTGCTTTATTTAAGCCTAAATCTTTCTTCTCGCAGGCAAAGGCGTTCTCTACGTATTCGCCCCGTTGGTCAAGGGTGACTTTGGCCTGGGGAGTCTTGAGATGTTCTTTTGCTTGCTCTAAAAAAGACTCATTTACGTGTCGAGTAACAGATCTACCAGTGGGGGATTTAGTGCATTCTTTCAAAAGCTTACAGCCCTTGCAATTTTTAGGATTGGTTCTATAAATGAAATGTCTCAAGTTTTTTACAAAACCACTGTTTTTAAGCACCTTGCCCTGCGGGCAAGTATATTGATCTTTCTCTTTATCGTAGATAAAATTATCTTTGGTCAAAAGGCCCGTGGTATTTTTACCACCATGGTGTGGCATAGAAGGCTTTATCTGGCTTTCCAATAAGAAGCGATAATTATCAGCTGTGCCGTATTTAGTGTCCGCGCCTACTTCTTGAGGCAAGATATTATGATGCTCTAAAGCCTTGCTGATTAAATGCGGCAGCTTATGTTCATCAGCTATCACAGCAGGTGTAGTAGCGCAAGCAGTAATAATTCTGGCCGGCCCATTATCCACGCTGATATGCTGCTTGTAGGCAAGCTGTGGTGGTTTATTTTTATACCGGATAATTGAGGCGTCGGGATCGGTTTTTGAATAAGATTTTTGATTGGTTTGAAGCTTAGATTTTTCTTCTGGCTGCTCTTTGGCATCTTCAGGCTCAGGGTTAAGTTCATTCACTGCTTTCAGGTAATCCCTTGGTGAGCGCTTCAAAATTATCTTTTCATCGCAATCAACAATGCTGGATAAACTGGCATTGGCAGGAATAAGGGTAGAGTCAACAAAGGTCTTCTCAGCCTGAATCAGGCCGTGGTTTTTGCATTTTTCTACCACTATCTCAAAAAATTGCTCAAAGATATGGTTGCCGAATCTCCTGCGCGCCTTGGAGAGAACGCTGTGATTAGGGGTTTCTTCATCAATGTCGTATCCCAAGAAGTACATAAAGGCGAGGTTGACTTTTAACTCCTGAGCAAGCTTTCGCTCGGATGTAATGTTATAAAGGTAACCTATAAGCATCATCTTTAAAAGCACTACGGGATCAACTCCCGGTTGACCGGTTGAGCTGTAATAAGGCTTAGCCAAATTATAGATAAAGCTAAAATCAACGGCTTCCTCTAATTTATGGAGGAAATGGTCTTTGGGAATATGGCTGGATAAAGAGAAGTTGTAGAACATTTTTTGCTCTTTTCGTTTAATTCCCATCATAGCTCTGTACCTCCTGTAATTTATGTTACTACTTATTGTTATTCAGGTTACAGAGATATGATAGCACTAATCTTTACAAAATCAAGTTCTTTGTCGACGAGAAATTACATATTTCCCGACGAGCGAAATAAAAAATTGCTGAGAGTTCGGCAACAGACTCATTACCAAAGGATTAGTTATTCTACGGGCTTTCCTCGGTTATTCCCTATTTTCCCGCATATTCCCTTTGGATAGGCACGTTTTGGGCACAAAAAGATTTTTAAGATTTCGCTTGACAAGTTCTATTTATATTGTAAACTCTTTAATGCAGAGTGAGAAATCGCACTGCATATATCTAA
>JAHIRR010000326.1 GCA_018818505.1 Candidatus Omnitrophota bacterium
AAAGCTCATCATGGTAAATTTACAAATATAATTATAGAGCGAAGACGGGCCGATGTAGCTCAGTTGGCAGAGCAGGGCTTTCGTAAAGCTCAGGTCGGAGGTTCGAATCCTCTCATCGGCTCCATCAGGCTTCGCTCTTTGAATAGCATGTATAGTATGCACGATGAGCTTCGCCTGATTTTAGTTATGGCGAAGCCTGATGAGTCCGGCGAAGCCCACCGTGGAATCTAGATATGCAATCAAAGGGCGAAGCCTGACCAATCTTCTAACAAAATATGTATTACGTTTATATTTTAAGAAGTAGCAAAGAATCCAATAGGATCTATATAGGAGCTACTAATAATTTAGACAGAAGATTGAATGAACATGCAAATGCTAAGAAAAGAGATTATACTCGTAGGTATGCACCGTGGAAATTAGAGACTTATATCGTGTTTCAAAATAAAATATTAGCTGAAGATTTTGAAGAGTATCTAAAAAGTCATTCTGGAAGAGCCTTTTTAAGAAAGAGATTAATATCGCAGTAAGAAGCCTGATGAGTCCGGTGAAGCCCACCGTGGAATCTAGATATGCAATCAAAGGGCGAAGCCGGACCGAAAAATAGGTAAAGCATACCTTGACCCGACTACGCGACCTACTAAAAGATAAAGACTTTTCACTTCTCTGGATTTCGCAGATCATCTCTAATTTTGGGGATAGGCTTAATCAGATGGCTTTGATAGGCCTTATATATGCTCGCACGCCAGGGTCTACGATAGAGCTTGCGAAGCTACTTTCCTTTACAATCATCCCGGTTTTTCTTATAGGGCCAATAGCTGGTATATACGTAGATAGATGGAATAAAAAATACACCATGATATTCTGTGATTTATTAAGGGGATTATTGGTGCTTTTCATCCCTTTTGTTATTACGCATTCTAAAAGCATGCTGCCTGTCTATATGATGGTGTTTATTGTCTTTTCTGCGACTCGATTTTTTCTACCATCAAAGTTTTCCATAATACCTGATATTGTGCATAAGGATAAGTTGCTGCTGGCAAATTCCCTGACATCTACTACCATGATGATCGCTACGATAATAGGATTCGGGTTTGGCGGAATAATAGTGGGACTGGTGGGCGCAAAGGGCGGGTTTTATGTGGATTCAGTTACATATTTTGTTTCTGCAGTAATGGTTTCCTTTGTTGTGATGAGGTTTAGGGGAATTGCAAAGAGTTCAGGCCCAAGGGAGAAGCTTAGGAAACTTATAAAAAAGACAGTGCTGGACGATATAAAGGAAGGGATTTTATACATCAAGGGCCATAAGGATATAAGGATGGTGGTGAATACCATGTTTTTACTTATGGCAGGCGTGGGGTCTATATATATTATCATCATAGTTTTTGTGCAGGAAGTATTGAAATCTTCAACAGAACACCTGGGCCTGCTTGCCATGTGTTTGGGCGCAGGGTTATTTCTGGGATCTATAGTGTATGGCAAGTTTGGGGCGGGGTTATGCAAGAGAAGGGTGATAAATCTTGGGCTGTGTTTTACAGGTTTTATTATAGTGCTCTTTTCCGTGGGGCTTATGCTCTGGCCGTCTTTTTTAGTAGCAGGTATTCTCTCGGCGGTTCTTGGAATGTTTGTCTCGCCGATCGTAGTCTCGGCAAATACTTTGCTTCATGAAGTGATGAAGGATGATATGAGGGGCAGGATCTTCAGTTCGCTCGATGTAATAATGCATGTAGGATTTTTGGTATTTATGCTTTTGACTTCAATGATCGCGGAATGGGTGGATAAGGGATTGATCCTTGCGGGGGTAGGAACGGTGTTTTTTCTTATTGGTATCGTAAAGATGTCAAGGTCGAAAGGCCGAACCTCGAACACTTAAATTAAGTGTTCGAGGTTCGGCCTTGAAATAAGTCTATTTTCGTTTCTTTTTTTGTTTCTCTTTCCAGTTCTTTTGACATTCGGTATAGTAGTTGCAGATAGAGCAGCAGATATTTTTCTCATGACGTTCGCCTCTGTACCACTTGGTTTCGCAGGTCCAGTAGATCTGGCAATCAGTACAGCAATGTCCGAAATCTCCCTTACCCATGTTATATCACCTCTTGACTCAAGTATGCCTTACTTTAAAGAGTTGTCAAGGCACACACTTTTTTGTATAATAAGACTACTATGAACTTTATCCATCCTACAGACTTTAAAGAATCAACGCGCCATAAAAAGATAGAGACGGCTCCTTTACCTAAGAAGGTCATTATCCCTCTATCTCAACACACAGGCGCGCCTTCAGAGCCTATAGTAAAGGCAGGAGATCTTGTTCAGAGAGGCTCACTCATTGGCCGTTCAAAAGGTTTTATCTCCGCTAATCTTCATTCAAGCATTTCTGGGAAGGTAGTTGCTATTGACGATAAAATTGGCATTTCTATAGAATCTGATGGCCAGGATAAAAGAGAGTTTTCTGGAACATGCAGAGATGTCTCTGACCTATCCAGCAAAGAGATCATAGATATAGTTAAAGAAGCGGGAATTGTGGGTCTTGGCGGGGCTGCGTTTCCAACTCATGTAAAGCTTAGTCCGCCCCCTGGAAAAAAGATAGACACCTTGATCATAAATGGCGCTGAGTGCGAACCGTTTTTAAGCTGTGACCATCGCATGATGCTAGAGAGGCCCAAAGAAATACTCCTGGGGATCGGGCTAATCGCAAAGGTGCTGGGCGTAAAGGATGTTATAGTGGGGATTGAGGAGAACAAGCTCGATGCTATAGAGGCGTTAGGGTCAGCACTTTTTAGCGATAAGGGACAAGGGACAAGGGACAAGGTAAGGGTAATCGGGCTTAAGACAAGGTATCCGCAGGGAGGGGAGAAGCAGCTTATTAAGGTGCTTCTGAATCGGGAAGTACCATCAGGTGGTTTGCCGCTTGACATAGGATGTGTAGTCAGCAATGTGCAGACAGTGTTCAGTATTTACGAGGCAGTATATTTTGGAAAGCCATTATATGAAAGAGTTGTTACAGTTGCTGGGAATTTCTTAAAAGAGCCAAAGAATATTTTAGCAAGGATCGGTACACCTATAAAGGATCTACTGGAATCCTGCGGGTTTAATGAAAAAGCAGATGTTTATAAGATAATCATGGGTGGGCCCATGACAGGAGCTGCGCAATACAGCCTGGACGTACCTATAGTAAAGGGTACGTCAGGGGTTTTGGTTTTGGGGAAAGAGTTTGAAGCTGGCGCAGAGCTTGACTGCATAAGATGTGGGCGCTGCATTGATGGATGTCCAGCTGGCCTTATGCCGTGCATGATCGGGATAGGTGTACAGAACAATAGATTTGATATAGCAAGTTCGTACGAACCTGGAGATTGCATAGAATGCGGCGCATGTGGTTATGTGTGCCCATCAAAGATACCTCTTATGCAGCTCATAAAACTGGCGAAAAAGAGATGAAGA
>JAHIRR010000327.1 GCA_018818505.1 Candidatus Omnitrophota bacterium
GATAATGATATTACTATATATAATGCATTCTTTCATGTTGCATGTTTGATTATGGCTCTTAGGAGGTTATGAAATGGCTTGTAAGACTAAATGCGTAAGCGCCCGCTTTTATCTGATTAAGCAAAACATTCCTTGACCAGCCTAAGTTAATGCTGAACTTTATGTAATACTCCCGTTCCTTGGCATTTTTGACCTTTTGCATAATGAGGATGTTATGCCCCCAAGGTAAAACTGGCACAAGCTGTGCCAGTTTTGCGTCATCCTTGTACGCAAGATAAAACATCCGCATACGCCAAAGATTATCCCTTGAAAATCCTTTAAAATTGGCGTATTCATTTGTGAGATCACAGGATAACTGTTCAACGATACCTTTGCCCCAGCCAAATCTTTCTTGCCGCTCAACAATGCTTTTACCGATATCCCAATATAATTTTATAAGCTCCTTGTTAACTGACCGGACGGCCTGGATCCGAGCTGAAACAATGCGTGACTTAATCTCGTTTAAAAATCTACCGTATTCCTTTTTCATTAATGCTTTCATCTCAATCCGTCAAGTCTTTTCTTCCCTGTAAAATCTCATAAGCGTATCGCTCCAATTTTTTATCATCTTAAACAGCTATTAAGCTCTCTTTAGCATCAACTGTAGTCCGTGGATATTTGTTCTTAGCGGCTGTCTCCGGCAATACCTCTTCCCAAAGTTCATCCAGCTTCTTCATGGTATCTATGGACATATTCACTCCATGCCAGCGTTTCGATGAGTCTATAAGCGTAGCATAGAATAAGCTAAGGCAGCTCTTTTCTGTAGGGAATCTAGGTATGACCTTGGTCCTGCGCTTGCCTTCGCCAAAGAGCCTCTCTATGAGATTAGATGAGGATATCCTTTTCATATGTGTCCTGGGGAATTTGAGGCATGTTATAACGTCAGGAAGGGCCTTTTTAAGACACTCCATGCTGGATGGGAATCTATCCTTGAATTTAGTTACGAGTTCATTCCCCAATCTTAAGCCTTCATCATAATCTTTGGCGTTAAAGGCGCGCTGTAATAGCTTCTTCATCTCCTCCTGTATGTATCTTGGCAGCTTTGAGAGGATATTCTTCATCTTATGGACCTGGCATATCTGATGCTTTGAAGAAGAGAAGCATTCCTTTATGGCCTTTCTTAATCCTGGCGCGTCATCGCTTATTATAAGCAATGGTATATTCAAACCCCTCTGGATCATATCATGGATAAAGCTCTTACAGGCGTCATAGCTTTCCTTGGTCCCTATATCGATATGCAGAAGTATCTTTGTGCCTGCTTCTGTTATGCCATAGGCGACAAGTATCGCCTCTTTTTCATCGGTTCCTTGGCGCACCGATAGATATACCCCGTCTATGAATAGATATAAGATCCTTACATTCGATAGGTCTCTATTTTTCCAGAGCCTATATTCTTCACCTAAGACCTGAGAGAGTTTTGATACTACGCTTCGCGAGACCTTATTCAGCTTCAGGTCATTCCGCAAGACATCCTCTATGTCCCTGTCAGACATGCCTTTTACATAGAGCCTTGGAATAAGCCTTTCTAAAACATTCGTCCTTGTCTTTATGATCGGTAGTATCTGGGATATAAATCTTTCCTCACTATTTCTTATCTGAGGCGCCTTTAGATTTATTTTGCCCTCTGCGGAGTTAATTTCTATATCCTCATAGCCGTTACGATAGCCAAGAATCCTCCTTTTTCCTTTTGAGTGGTAAGATCTACCTAAAAAGTGAGCCACCTCCATCTCTAATGCCTTCTGTAACATTACCTGCGCTCCCTTGGTTACCATGCTGCTTAAATCATACTCCGATGCAAAAAATTCCTTTTCAAACATAACACTTGGTGGTATCTTATTCATAAGCGTATCCTCCTTTCTCGCTCTTCTAGTCAAGAAGAACGAATTATTTTTTTCCTGAATTATAGCATATAATTCAGGTTTTTGGAGTGATACGCTTCTTTTTTACTCTTACCTCAAAAAACTTTCTCTTTATTTCACTTTATAGCCATGATCTCTTGCCACCTCATATCAAACCATGGCTATTTCCAAGAAGGATTTTACAGGTATTATAGGACATGACGACCTTGACGCCTGTACCAAGAAATTGGACGCGCTTTTTAATATGCGGTTAAACGAAGAGATCGGGCCGGAGGAATACGCCCGGAAGAAAGATGATTTAACGCAGGAAAAACAGAAATACGAAAGCCTAATCGCGGATACCCAAGACCGCATTGAAACATGGCTCAAAAAGGCTGAAGAAGTGTTTTCCTTCGCCCAAACCGCTCAAAACCGCTTCGAAGCGGGCACTTTGGAGGACAAGCGGTATGTTCTCTCGTGTTTAGGTTCGAACCTCGTCCTGAGCGGCAAACAGCTTCGAATACAGGTCGATAAAAGCCTCGCCCTCATCCAAGAGGTCGCCCCAGACGTACAAAGCCTCCACAATCGGTTAGAACCTGCGCAAGTCGCTGATTCCATTACAGATTGGGAGGCTTTATATGCTCAAAATAAGAAATGGGGTGGCTAACGGGATTTGAACCCGCTCTAAGAGAACCACAATCTCTAGTGCTGCCATTACACTATAGCCACCACGTCGCATTAATTAAGGATATGCTTTAAAAAATTGCCCTGGAGATTCTTTATCTTAATTAGATTATTTTTAAAATTAACCAGCAAAATAAAACTCCCTGTAGCTGGCATATTCTCTCCTTCAACAAAACACCTGGCTGTCAAAGTATTTTTTGAGATCTCAATATCACTTTTAAAGTCAACGTTCAGATCCTTTATCAGGCGACTCGCTAATTTTATATCGCTCACCTGGAGTCTTGCGTTTATTGCATCATCTGACCCTGCAATGCCAGTCAGGCTCAGAGGCGCCAAGGAGTCTGAATCCTTGTTTTTAAAAAATCCGCTTGCGTCAAACTCAAATATGCTTTTCCCTGGACAGCAAAGACTTTGACTATTAACGCGGCCTTTGATCTTTACCAGTTGAAAATTCTGTCCTTCTTTATACTCATATATCAAAGTACCGTTCTTTATGTATATCTTGGAAAAAAGAATGTTTGAATTTGACCCTTTTAAAGAGCCTAAGCTCTTTCCTTTTTTCAAAAAATCAGGGGCCTGAAAACCTTTTCGCCCTTTCTTCTTTATCCTCACGACAGGGTCTATCACCTTGACCTTTGAAACTATAAAATCTTTTTTCATCAAAAAGGACTTGGGGTTTGGATAAAGTCGAATATTTCTTATGTCGATTGAATCGTTTACTTTCACATCCCGCAGCTCAAGACAAAGCGGCAATCCAATCCCCACTGAAGCAACAGAAATGGTCTCCTCAAAATTCTCTTCCAGGAATCTAGCTACAAACAACCCCAGATGTTCTGTTGTATAGTGATAGCTAACCACTAGAGAAGCAACGGCCAGAAGTAAGGCTAGTATAAATAGTACTCTTCTCATATGACTTGTTCTGGCCCTTCGACGCGTTCGCTTCGCTCACTTGCTCAGGGCCACCCTGAGCAAGCCAAATAATGCTTTGCATTATTTGGCGCGTCGAAGGGTGGCGTCCCTGGCCTGATTCGAACAGGCGACCCTCTACTTAGAAGGCAGATGCTCTATCCATCTGAGCTACAGGGACAATTTAGTTGATAGTTTACAGTTTAAGGAAAAGTAATCTTTAAGCATTGTTTTCAAAGCAGCTTTTCCTTTTGTAGTTTTAAAATAACTTTCTCGCCGCTTTGCATCTACTCTAGAGATAAACGCTTCATAAAAAATTAAACTAAGCGGTCTTCTATATTTTGTTGCAGGAACTAAACCTTTGTTATGACGATATATTCTAGACTTTAACCCAGTTGTATACCCAATGTAAAGAAAACTATCTTTTTGACTCTGAAGTACATATACGTAATACATTTTCTTTTGGCCCTGTACCACTCGCTAAGAATACCACTTGAGTTACGTATTCGCTCGGGTACAGGGCTCATGAACCATTCGCTAAATGGCGAAGCCATGAACCTGAGCGAAGGTGCAACTTAAAGCAGTATTCTTAGCGAATGGTTCATGGTCGGGGCGGCTGGACTCGAACCAGCGACCCCCTGCTCCCAAAGCAGGTGCTCTAGCCAAACTGAGCCACGCCCCGTTCCAAATTCTTAAAGATCATCAAATAATCTATCAGAATTGTATGCAAATAGCTACAAACAATAAATTGAGTATTGATTAGAATTTGGAACGGGGCACGCCCCTTAACTTCCCAGATCCCATAAACAATTCTCAAACTCTGATTCTTAAAAAAATGGAACGGGGCATGCCCCTTATTACATGGGCATGCCGTATATAAACGTTCTACAATTCTATCAGCACTACCTTAAAAAGTCAACCCTGAGCTTGTCGAAGGGTCAAAACGTATCTTCCTATAGCCCTTTTCGCCTTTACCAGGGCCTTACTTCTGTGACTTATTTTGTTTTTCCTGCGTATGCCCATCTCTGCAAATGTCTTTTTGTGCCCTTGAGGTATAAAAATAGGGTCGTATCCAAATCCAGCCTTGCCTCTCGGCTCAAATCCTATCTTGCCTCTACACTTACCTTCTACTATGTCAACTACCTTACCTCTATCAGCAACAGCTATCACGCATCTAAAGCATGCCTTTCTCTTCGCAGCAGGCATATCCTTAAGTAACTTCAAGACCTTCTGATTGTTACTGCTATACGTAGCGCCTTTACCTGAGAAACGCGCGGAATATACACCTGGCCTATTCCCAAGGGCCATGACCTCTAAGCCAGAATCATCCGCCACTGCTAATTTTTTCAAATAACGTGAGACCTGAACTGCCTTTTTCTTTGCATTGGCTTCAAGAGTCTTGCCGTCCTCTATTACTTCTGGAACACCCCTAAAATCATTCAGAGATATAACCTTTATGCGCAGACCTTTCAGAAGCGCCTTTATTTCCCTGAGTTTATCCTGGTTCCTCGTGGCTACAACGAGCTCCATCATAATTAACTCGCTTCGCTCGTTAATACACAGATGATCACAGATTACGCCTTTAGAATACGTAATCGGTGAGTTA
>JAHIRR010000328.1 GCA_018818505.1 Candidatus Omnitrophota bacterium
TGTAGGCAATACTCAAAGACGGGCCAAAAATAATAATGGTGGTTCCATTAATAGGGCAGATGTATCCGTATAAAGCCTTTTAGATAAAGGCCTGTTTGATTTACCATGGTTATACAGATATATACCTACCGTTTTCTTCGATAAGACCTCCCCTCACAAGTAATAAATGTCCCCTTAAAACTTAGCCTATCAAGGATAGCCGTAGCAGTTGAAGCTTCAAATATCCTGCTCCACCCGGAAGGAATAAGATTGGTAGTAATAATCGTGGGTAATACTTCACTGCGTTTGGAGATAATCTGGAAGATATCATTGGCTTGATCCTGACTGGGAAAGACGTATCCTAATTCGTCCAGACACAGGACTTTAACGCTGGCATAATAATTGAGGAGATTATACTTATTGCGGCCTTTCTTGAGCTTTTCCACCAAATCAAAGCAGGTAATGCGGGTGGTAGGGATACCAAGCTGCGAGATCATGTTATAACATAAGCTATCCGCAAGATGTGACTTGCCCACACCTGCAGGTCCTATAAAGACTATATTTTCCGCGTTACTCACCCAGTCAGATGACTCAAAAAACCTCATAATCTTATCCCGGGGGATTTTAGGATTAAATGTCCAGTCAAAGTCCTCAATGCGTTTAATGCGTTTTAAACCGCTTCTTCTCATTAAGTAAGCTATACGCCTCAGCTCCCGCGCCTGGAATTCTTCATAGAGAATAGGCTCAAGGATTTGCCTTTGAGAAGCGGTGAGGTTATTATAATCAGAGGCGAATTTTAGATCTTTCCATAACTCAGCTAAGCTCATCATAGTCGTTTAAACTCCTTTCTTCATAGTTAAGGTTTAAAAGATTCGTATCCTTTGGCCAGACAGGATCGTTTTCTTTTAGTTGAGGCAGCTTTAAAAGGCTCAATAGGGCCTTTAGCTTAAAACACTTCATGTTATTCAATTCCCTCACACAGGATATAAGCATACCTCTGGAATGGCTCTTTAAGAGTTTAAATAAATGATAGGCGCACTCCATGCCTATAGTCTCATCTTCCTGATTGAGTAAGAATACTTTTAAAGCAGGGTTCATAGATTGTATAAGCTGATATATGCGCTGCATCTTAAACTGCGGGCTTTTGCGTAAAAGCCTTTCAGTGTGCAGCGGATTTTGAAAGAGCTTCTTTCTGTCAAAGGATCTTCTGTGGACTGCTATTCTTCCGGCCTGCGCCCAAACTTCTATTCTTTCCGGCCAGGCAACAATCTCACAGGATTTACCCGCCCATACCGAGGGAACAGAATATTTATTACTCTCGAATTCAACAAGAGCCTGTTTGGATATACTTACCCCGGGAATAACCCTTGTTGGAGGATATGATTTTAGAGGTACTTTAAGAAGATTTTCTTCTCCAAGGAGCTCTTTCGGAGGTTTTCCCGTAGAGCGGTGAATAGAGCTATTACGTTTACTCAGATAGGCATGATATTTGTGGTTCAAATCATTCATATCTTTAAAGTCCTCGGCATATAGGAAGCTTCGAATATCTCTTATGGGGCGCTCCACCCTGCCTTTTTCATTACCGCTATAAGGATTACACAGGTATATTGAAAAGCCATAGAATCTGGCAAAATCCATGAACTGGGGATTATATTCAATAGAAGGGTATCGTTTAAGTACTACGCTTTTCAGATTATCATAACGATGCGTATGCGCAAGGCCTTTCAGATGTTCAAAGCATTGAATATGCCCGTCTAAAAAGAATTCAAAACTGGTCTTAGGATAGAATCTCCCCCATGCGTATCTTGAATATGAAAGTAGATACAAAAAACCATATACTTTACCGAGATTTTCATGTGTGAAGTAAAACCAGTCTACCTGGGCTTCCTGACCTGGTAAAAAGTCTAAAGTATGATAGGCCTTTACTTTTTCCCCGCGGTATTTTTTTGTATATTCTATTACGGTTGGATAACTGCCCTTAAATCCATAAGATTGTAACCTCTCATATACCTGAATGGCCTTTAGATAAGGGCGTTCTCTATACCATTCTGATATAAGGGCTTTATAGGGTTCTATAATTCTTGGTTGTACTATCGGCTTGGCCGAGATATTTGATTGTCTTAAGATACGCGAGACTCTATTGCGGCATATGCCTAATTCCTTTCCGATCTGGCGCAAAGACAATCTTTCCACTTCCCGAAGATGCAATATCATTTTAAGAAGAGACTGTGTATCCATTTTAATGTCCTCCTTTTGTGCCTCATCCTAACATTGTCTTAGCTTTGGTGTCTATCGAGTCCTCTTTTGCAAGCATGTATATGGCCGTCTGTAGCTTCGTAACTCTTTACATGGTATAAGCTTAACAGTTAACGAGTCCAGCTTTGCAAGCAATCGGCCAGGCTGAGGTATGAGCCTAAATACAGCGCCTCTCCGAGAGTAATAAAGCCTTAGTAACGAGTCCAGCTTTGCAAGCATTTTACCCTGCTTGTCCTTGCGCCGCCGGCTATCCCGCATCACCTGTAGAAGCCTATTCCTCTGGGTATATTCAGGATGTTTATTTCTATAAAGGCGGCAATAGTCAGGATTGTGCTTATGCCGCTCTCTTTGGCATCTTTCCTTATTCTCCCTGTAGTCAGGGTCAGTTGCCATCTTTTGCCTTTGCCATGAAGCCCGCCTGGCTCTCTGACAGTTCTTTTCGCTGCAATATCTTTGATTTTTGACTCTTGGGTTGGGCTTAAAGCTTTTACCGCAGTGTATGCAGATATGATGCAACATTTTCCTGCCTCCTTGTAATAATCCTGGTTAACAACAAAGGCTATGATTGTAGCAGAAAAACTTATCCACATACTCACATTATTAACAAAAGAAAAAAAGAACCAAAAAAAGAAAAATACTGCTGCTATCTTTTAATAATCAGGAAAGATTAAAAAGAATTGTAACTGGAGGGGTGAGAATTACAGATTGGTAAAGCTAGGGGAACTACGAATCGGAAGCGGAGCCATCATTATTGTTTTTGGCACACTTTTAGGTATTGCTAACAGTAA
>JAHIRR010000329.1 GCA_018818505.1 Candidatus Omnitrophota bacterium
GCATGGCGCTCACTGTTTCAAAGGAGCGGATGAGGGAAGCGGTGAAGAGGCTCAAAAACGTGATATAACTTTGGAGGTTACAAGAAGTTACAAAAGGTTACAGGGGGTTGCATAAAAGTGTGGATGATAGCGCTTTTAAAGTAACTTCATGTAACATCTTGTAACATACTGTAACTTCTTGTAACTTCCGTGATTGTTATGCGATGTTACATCGGTATTGGCTCAAATCTAGGCAATAGACGCAAGAATATCGACGCTGCGATAGAGAAATTGCGGCAGGTAAATGAGATCGAGGTAAAAAAAGTCTCGAGTGTATACGAGACAGAGCCAGTAGGCGGGCCTAAGCAGCCTGATTATCTCAATGCAGTTATAGAAATTGAGACAATGTTTGGCCCAAGAAAGCTTCTCGCAGTTTTACACGAGATAGAAGACCATCTTGGCAGGAAAAGATCAGTCAAAGATGGGTCGCGTACTATAGATTTAGATATACTCACTTATGGTGATGAGAAGATAAACGAGCCTGATCTAAAGATCCCGCATCCAAGGATGAATGAACGGGAATTTGTGCAACTGCCATTAAGAGAGTTACTTAAAACATGAAAGTATACAAAAGCATTAAGCCATTGATTAATCTTAAGAGGAAAAACAGAACCACTGGCTTTGTCCCTACCATGGGTTTTCTGCATGAGGGTCATCTTAGCCTGATAAGAAGGGCGAAAAAAGATACAGATCGTGTTGTCGTGAGTATTTTTGTAAACCCTATGCAGTTTGGCCCAAAAGAGGATTTTAAGAAATACCCAAGAGATCTGAATTGCGATCTAATGCTTTGCAGAAAAGAAGACGTTGACATTGTATTTATGCCGGATGCCAAGACTATTTATGCAAATGGATTTTCAACATATGTAAATGTTGAAAAACTTACAGAAAGTCTTTGTGGTGCTTCAAGGCCAGATCATTTTAAGGGCGTCGCTACTGTTGTTGCTAAACTTTTTAATATTGTACAGCCAGACATAGCATACTTTGGCCAAAAAGATGCGCAGCAGGCCATTGTGATCAAGAAAATGGTTGAGGATCTTAATATGACTATAAAGATAAAGGTCATGCCTATTATACGAGAGAAAGACGGCCTTGCAATGAGCTCGCGAAATCTCTATTTATCTCCCCAAGAACGCAAACAGGCGCCCTCATTATATAGATCCTTAAAATTAGCAAAATCGCTTTATAGAAACGGAGAAAGAAATTCAAAGAATATAAAAAAATCAATGCGAAATGAGATCCTTAAACACCCTCATGTAAAGATAGATTATGTCTCTATAGTGGACATGAAGAAGCTCAAGCCTTTAAATAGAATTTCTAATAAGGTCTTGGTTGCTGTGGCAGCTAAGATCGGAAAGACAAGACTGATTGATAATACTATTTTATAGATGTCATTGCGAGGTCGCCGAAGGCGACCGAAGCAATCTCATGAGATTGCTTCGCTTCGCTCGCAATGACAAGAGAGGATAAAATGTTTCGTACAATATTAAAATCAAAGATACATGGCGCAAAGGTCACAGAGTCTAACCTTGAATATAAAGGAAGCATCACAATAGATTCTGCAATTCTGGAGGCCATTGATATCATTCCCAATGAAAAGGTGCAGGTGGTAAATCTCAACAATGGCAGCAGGCTGGAGACTTATGTTATACCAGGCGAGAAGGATTCAGGCAAAATAGGCATGAATGGAGGCGCTGCAAGGCTTTCTGCTGTTGGCGACAGGCTCCTTATAATGTCATATGCATTGATGGAGACAAAAGATACTGTAGGATATGCGCCCAAGATAGTCTTTTTAGATGATAAAAATAAAATCGTGGATAAAAAATAATGGATGAGATCAAATACAAGGAAAATCTGAAGAAAAAGATACGTAAGCTGAAAAAAGAAAAGCACGCTGTAATAATCGTGCATAATTACCAGCGGGACGAAATCCAGGATATTGCGGACATAAGCGGTGATTCGCTTGCTTTGAGCCAGGCAGCAGTGCGGGCAGATGCCAAGGTGATTGTATTTTGCGGCGTGGATTTTATGGCAGAGAGCGCGTCTATACTGAATCCTGATAAGATCGTGCTTTTGCCTGTAAAAGAGGCAGGCTGCCCAATGGCGGATATGGTAACTGTCGAGAGACTCAGGGAAAAGAAAAAAGAATATCCTGACGCTGCTATCGTATGTTATGTAAATACCTCTGCGGAGATCAAGGCGGAGAGTGATATATGCTGCACGTCTTCAAATGCCATCCAGGTTGTAAAATCCCTTAAGGATTATAAAGAGATCATATTTATCCCTGATAAGAATTTAGGCAGGTATGTCCAGGCCAATGTGCCTGATAAAAAGATCATTCTGTGGGAAGGATTTTGCCCTACTCATATACGCGTTTCAAAGGAAGAGATCTTGAGGATAAAGAAAAAACATCCAGAGGCAGTTGTGTTGGCCCATCCAGAATGTAATCCAGATGTGCTTTCTGTCAGCGACTATATCTGCAGTACCGGCGGTATGTTTAAATTTGTGGAAAAATCCAAAGACAAATCTTTTATCATAGCTACAGAGACAGGTATGCTCTATGGATTGAAGGAGAAAAATCCCGGCAAGAGTTTTTATGTGCCTACAGAGAGGCTCGTATGTCCGACAATGAAGCTTACGACATTAGGATGGGTTGCGCATTCTCTTGAGACAATGGAATATCAGATTAAGATCACAGGCCAGATAAGAGAAAAGTCATACAAATCTCTGATGCGCATGCTTAAAGTCTCGGGCGAGAAGTCCGGGGCTGCAATATCAGGTGTTTAATATGAAGAAAATAGGAATAATCGGCTGCGGCGCAATAGGAGCAGGCATCGCAGAGTTTATCCAGCAAAAGCTTAAAAAAAAGGCAAGGATTGTAGCGCTTTGTGATCTAGACTTTAAGAAAGCGCAGTCTCTTTCTAAAAAAATAACCCCTCGTCCGCGTCTGACCAACATTGATTATCTGATAAAAAAATGCGATCTGATAATAGAAGCAGCCAGCCCTAAGATATCAGGAAAGATAGCGCAAAAGGCAGTCTCCCTTAAGAAGGAAGCCCTTATCATGAGCACAGGAGGGCTTCTGAATTTTAAGGACATAAAGTCAATATATGTTCCCAGCGGCGCTGTTTGTGGTATGGATGGAGTCCGCGCCGCGGCTATTGGAAAGATCAAAAGAGTAACATTGACCACCAGAAAGCCTCCAAAGGGGCTTCGCGGCGCGCCGTATTTGGAAAAGAGAAAAATAGACATTGATAAGATCAAGAAAGAGACTGTTATATACAATGGGACTGCTCAGGATGCTGTAAAGCATTTTCCAAAAAATATCAATGTAGCGGCTACTCTGAGTATTTCAGGAATAGGGCCGCGCCAGACAAAGGTGAGAATAATCACATCTCCAGAGTATAATACGAATTCTCATGAGGTGGAGGTGGAAGGAGAGTTTGGCAGACTTTTTACAAAGACTGAGAATGTACCCTCAAAGGAAAACCCAAAGACGAGCCAGCTCGCCATATATTCCGCGCTTGCGAAATTAAAAGAGGTGATCGGATGAAGGATAAGTGTAAAAATTTTGATAAAAACATGAAAGATTGCCCGTGTACTTATGAGCCGTGTTCGAGAAAAGGTTTTTGCTGTGAATGCCTGCAGTATCATCTGAAAAACGGCGGACTTCCAGCATGCATTAATAAATAACAAAAATTAATAGAGAGGGGAGGTGAGACAGAATGGCAGAGAAAGTCCTGAAATGCGGCATAAAGAAGGCAAAGGGATATCTTTATTTCATAGATAAGAAAGGAGATATTTCCAGAGCAAAGATGGCACGCGGTGGAAAGAAAAAGAAGAAGAGAAGATAAGAAAGCAACTGCGTCCCCTCACCCTTTCCTGGGTGAGGGGACATCTTTATATGCGAGCGATAGTAATAATCCTACTAGCTGCACTCCTTTTTATATCCCAGTTAAATACTATATATAATGAAGCAAACGCGTTAGAGGGATTATGATAAAAATAATCGGGGCAAAGGAACATAATCTTAAGAATATCAGTCTGGATATTCCACGGAACAAGCTTACTGTGATTACGGGCTTGAGCGGTTCAGGCAAGTCCTCGCTTGCTTTTGACACGATATACGCGGAAGGCCAGCGCAGGTATGTGGAGAGTCTTTCTGCTTACGCGCGTCA
>JAHIRR010000027.1 GCA_018818505.1 Candidatus Omnitrophota bacterium
ATCCTTTTTTCGAAAGATCATTCACTACCTGAGGATTGTGTATAATAGGATTCAGGGAATATATGTTTCTCTTATCCTTTGAATCTTGAAGCGTTTCCTGAGCTATCTTTATTGCCCGCTTTACCCCAAAACAAAAACCTGAATGACTTGCAACCTTAATTTGCATAAATAATATACACATGAGGTTACAAGAAGTTACACGATGTTACAAGATGTTACATGAGGTTGCTTTTTCGTAACCTCTTATAACCTTCTGTAACGTCTTGTAACCTCATGTAACCTCGGCGGTTCTTTTTAATTCCTCAATCACCCTCATTACCTCTCTGGCAATATACATGTATCTCTCTTTTTTGCTGCCTGAAAATTTTTCATCAAATCTCAAAGACTTACCAAAATGTACTGAGACATGGCCGCATCTTGGGAATTTCGAGTGCCTGGGCCATGCTTCTCTGGAGCCTTTTACATAACACGGTAAAATGCTGGCTCCGGAGACGGCCTGTAAAAATCCTATGCCAGACTTTGGCTCTTGTAGGTCGCCGTCCTGTGAACGCGTGCCTTCTGGAAATACAAGCACTGGCTTTTGTTGCCGCAGCCTGTTCAAGACCAGCTTAAAAGCATTCGCATCACCTATCTCGCGCTTTATAGGCGAGACATTAACCCAATAAAGCATCTTAGCAAAAACCTTTGACCTGAATAATGTGCTACGCGCGAGGTAATTCAATTTTCGCGGCGCGGCAACGCCCACTATCAGTGGATCCAGGAAACTCACGTGGTTTGGCGCCACTATCACGCCCCCGTCTTTGGGAAAATTCTCCCTGCCAAAGACCTTCAGACGCAGGAATATTTTAAAGAACAAAAATAATACGAATCTCCAGAATGTGTAGAACATTTATCTAATAGAATCTCTAGTGTCTTTTGCCTTCTTGAATAATCTTAACAATTCTAAACTATTGCCTTTTTCCAGTGCCAGCTCTATCTTCGACAATTCTTTCTTGAGTACCTTTATATCTTTGATTATATTTTTTCTGTTCGTAAGAAATATGTCTTTCCAGAGCCCGGGACTACCGGCAGCGATCCTTGTTGTGTCTTTAAAACCGCCTGCTGCAAGATGCAGATCTTTTTTAGCGCAGCTATTAGAAAGCGCGACGCTGACTGCATGCGGCAGATGGCTCAAGCTCGAGATAATATTGTCATGTTTTTCAGGGCTCATAGTCTCAACTTTCATGCCAAGCTTACTCCAGAATCTTTTTACCTTATTCAATGCCTTTGGATCCGCGTGAGCAGTCCTTGTCAATATGCAATGCTCTCCTTTAAACAAATCCTTGTCTGCATAGGCCACGCCTGAATGTTCTGACCCAGCTATTGGATGGCTTCCTATAAAATTTACTCCTGCAGGTAAAAGTGCTTCTATCTTTTTTACAATATCCTTTTTTGTGCTGCCTGCATCAGTCAAGATAGCGCCTTTTTTAATACTGTCTTTAATGCGCTCTGCTATATCAATGATCGTTAAAACAGGCGCTGTAAGAATAACGAGATCCGCGTCTTTAATTCCCTTTCGCAGGTCCAGGGTCACGCGATCAACTGCTCCTAACGACAATGCCCGGCGAATCGTGGCCTGCCTCCGGGAAACACCTACCACCTCTTTTGCAAGGCGTTTTTCCTTTATCGCGAGCCCAAGCGAACCACCGATAAGTCCTAGTCCAACTATTGCTATACTCTTAAACATTATAGGTCTCGTCCCACTGCCTTTGCCACTGGAGCAAGGCCCTTCATCATCTCAGCGAATTTCTTTGGTAATAGTGACTGCGCGCCGTCAGAAAGTGCCTCTTCTGGATTTGGATGCACCTCTATCATCAGGCCATCCGCGCCTGCGGCAATCGCTGCCTTGGACATATCTGAGACAAGATTCCACTTACCTGTCCCATGACTCGGATCGACAATAACAGGCAGATGGCTCAACTGCTTTATTAAAGGTACTGCGTTTAGATCCAGCGTAAATCTCGTGGCATCCTCAAATGTCCTTATGCCGCGTTCGCACAGGATGCAATTAAAATTCCCATTGGAAAGCACATACTCTGCTGACATCAGGAGCTCTTTTATTGTGCCTGCGATACCCCGCTTTAAAAGTACCGGCTTTTTAGAAAGCCCTACTTCTTTTAATAGATTAAAATTCTGCATGTTTCTCGCGCCCACCTGCAGTATATCAGCGTATCTCTCGACCAGCCCCACATCCCTTGTATCCATGACCTCTGTCACGATCTTAAGCCCGGTCTTTTGTTTGACTTCCTGCAGATATTCAAGGCCTTCTTCGCCTAAACCTTGAAAACTATATGGAGATGAACGCGGTTTAAACGCGCCTCCCCGCAAAACCAATGCGCCTGCTTTTTTCACTGACTTTCCTATCGCCATAAGGCCATCAAGGCTCTCCACAGAGCACGGACCCGCCATTATAACTATCTTTTTTCCGCCTATCTTTATGCCATCAATATCTACAATGCTATTCTTGCCTTTGAACTCGCGCGACACAAGCTTGTACGGCTTTAAAATCGACATTACCTTTTCAACGCCAGGAAATGCCTCGAGCGGCTGAACGCGTAACACATCCTCTTCGCCGATCACGCCTACGATAGTGCGCTCAACGCCCCTCGACACCATGGTCTTTAAACCGAGCTTTTTGACCTTGGCCAATAAATGATCTATATCTTTTTTTGTTGCATCCGGACGCAATACTATGATCATAAAGCCTCCACGAAATGACCAATAACCAAGATACAATAATCAAATAAATTCCAATTACCAATAATCAATTACCAAATATCCTATCAGTATGGGTTTGGTTATTGGACTTTGGTTATTGGTCATTGTTTGGTTATTGTATCTTGTATCTTGGTTATTTCACGTAATTATTTTCTTCAGCTCCTTAATAAATCTCTTGTTCTCTTTTTCCTTGCCTACTGTCACTCGTACGAACGTATCCATGCCCCAGACTTTCATGTTGCGCACGATTATGCCTTTTTTTAAAAGCCTTTTGCAGATCGTATCAGCGTCCTTGCCCACCTCAAACAGCACAAAGTTAGTAACGCTCGGGATATACCTCAGTCCTATCTTTTTGAATTCAGAATAAAAAAATCTCCTGCCTTTTTCTATCTCTTTCTTGACGCGGGAAAGAAATTTTTTATCCTTGAGCGCCGCGCAGGCAGCTACCTGTGCTAATGAATTTATATTGAATGGTTCGCGCACGCCATCCATATATTTAATGATCTCTGGATCAGAAACACCGTACCCGATCCTCAATCCTGCCAGGCCGTATGACTTTGAGAAACTACGCGTTACAATAACGTTTCTAGTCCCCACGTAGTCTATGCCATTAGGATAATCCAGCTCAGCCGCAAAATCAAAATATGCCTCGTCGATAAAAACAATCACTGATTCAGGCAGGCCCTTTAAAAATGCCTCCAGTTCATATTTAGTGATATAGGTGCCATTGGGATTGTCAGGATTTGCAATAAAAACCAGCTTCGTAGCCTTCCCGACTGCCTCCTTCATTGCCTTCAGGTCATATTTAAAATATCTTGTAGGGATCCTTTTTATCTTTGCGCCCTGGATCTTAGATGCTATTTCATAAATAAGAAATGTAGGCGCGGCAACGACCACCTCATC
>JAHIRR010000330.1 GCA_018818505.1 Candidatus Omnitrophota bacterium
AGAACTCGCAACAGAGGTATTCTCGCTTAATTATGCAAGAGCCTCAGAGGTGCCTTTGGCAATAGAAGAGATGTTGAGCGACAGGGGGAGCGTGAAGTTTGATGAGCGGGCAAACTTGATAATAGTGACAGATATCCCTACGAATATATATAAGATCAGGCAGGTCATAAATAAGATCGACATGCGCACACAGCAGGTAAACATAGAGGCCAAGATCATTGAGACAACGCTTGATAAAGACGACAAGCTCGGCATTAGATGGACAACGCAGATAAGCGCGAGTGGGGCATCGCGGCCCATAACAGGGCCGTGGCATACTGGAGACTACGGGGGGCACTTTTATCCTGATGGAGATTCCAGCGCAGAGGCAGGTGAAAACATCGGGACATTTGTGACTAATCCCGCATCTAGTTTTCCATTAGCTTTGCCAAGCAATTATACTTTTGGCACACTTAGTTTTACCTCTTTCCAGGCAGTACTCGAGGTATTGAAGTCCAGATCAAACACAAAGATAATCTCGAATCCCAGGGTAACGACCCTGGATAACCAGGAAGCAAGGATAGTGGTCGCGACTACATTTAGCATACCGACTTATGAGCGAGATGATTCTACGGGAAGGATAGAGGTCACAGGATATGATGAGAAAGAACTGGGCATTACTCTTTCAGTTACACCACAGATAAATCCAGAAGGCTATATCGTTGTTACCATGGAGCCAGAGGTATCGTCTTTTATAACATGGGATACTTTTACAAGCGGCTCAGGAAGCATTCAGGCCCCGAGATTTTCTACGCGCAAGGCCTCAACGCAGGTCATGGTAAAAGACGGAGAGACAATAGTCGTAGGCGGACTTATAAAAGAGCAGATAGTAGACAGGGTCTACAAGATTCCGATTCTGGGGGATATACCTATATTGAGCCTATTGTTTAAGAAAAAAGAAAAAGAAGTAGATACGACTGACCTTTTGTTTTTTATAACAGTTAACATTGTCAATCCTGAGTCTAATACCGCAGTCGCAGCGACTAAATGAAACTAGAGGCGACGTTCTGTAAAAGAGGGGATTTAAGGTATATTTCCCACCTGGACATTGTAAGGCTTTTTCAGCGGTCTGTGAGAAGGGCCTCTCTCCCGGTTAGTCTGAGTCAGGGGTATTCCCCGCATTATAAAATAAGTTTTGGGCAGGCGTTAAAGCTGGGCATTGAAAGTGAAAACGAAAAGGCGATCTTTTCTTTAGATAAATGGATTGAACCGGACGAATTTATGAATAAGATCAATGAGAAATTACCAGAGGAAGTGAGGATAGTAGAGTGCAAAAAGAGATTTTAATCAATGTTGAATCGCAGGAAAAGAGAGTGGCGGTCGTAGAGGGAGGGGTCCTGCAGGAGTATTTTATAGAGAGGCCCTCTGAGATGACCATGGTTGGAAATATTTACAGGGGAGTCGTTAATTCAGTTGTCTCTGGCATAGGCGCCGCGTTTGTGGACATAGGGCAGTCAAAGAATGGATTTTTGTATGTCACTGACATGCTTTCTTCAACTCGGGAGTTCGATGTACTGGATGAAGAGGGTAAGCACGTGCCAAGAAAGATCCCCAGGCCAAAACCGTCAGATATAAACAGGCTTGTAAGGGAAAAACAGGATGTCCTGGTGCAGGTGGGAAAAGAGCCAATAGGAAATAAGGGGCCGCGGCTTACGACGCACATAGGCATACCCGGCAGGTTCATCGTGCTTATGCCTTTTGACCATCATATAGGTGTTTCAAAAAAGGTCATTGACCGGGCAGAGCGCCAGAGGCTGCATAAGATCCTGAAAAAGATAGCTCCTATGTGTAAGATGGGGCTGATCGTGCGGACAGCCGGTGTTGGCAAGGATGAGAATGATTTCAGGCGAGAGGTGAAATATTTGAGCACGCTCTGGAGAAATATAAAGCGCGACGCCACCAGGGTCAAGCCGCCTGGCCTTGTTCATGAAGAGCACGGCCTTACATTCAGGATCCTGCGCGATACCTTTAGTGAGGACATAAGCAGGGTCCTTGTTGACAGCAAAGAGGAATATAATAAATTACGGCATTTCGCGAACAATATCATGCCGAGCATGAAGAGAAAACTCATGCTTTACAGGGAGAAGACAAGTCTTTTTGACTCGCGCGGCATAGAGAAGGAGATAGAGCGGCTTTACGGAAAGAAAGTGCCGATTAAATGCGGCGGATATATTTTCATAGAAGAGACAGAGGGGCTCATTGCCATAGATGTAAATAGCGGTTCTTTCAGCAGAAGGAACATGGAGGATACGG
>JAHIRR010000331.1 GCA_018818505.1 Candidatus Omnitrophota bacterium
GAATGCCTTATCATAGCCAAGACCAGAAAAGCGCTATTCAATAAACTCATAAAAGTAGTCAAGAAAGAGCACTCTTACGAAGTTCCTGAGATAATAGCAATCCCTATCATTGCAGGCCACAAGCCTTATCTTGATTGGATAGCAAATGAAACTGGAAGATGATCGTTTCTGTTTTGTGTGCGGTTCGCTTAATGACTCTGGGCTCAAGCTGAGTTTTAAACTTGATGAGAAGAATAAGACTATTTCTACAGAGTTTGTGCCTCAAAAAATACATCAGGGCTATAAAGACATTGTGCATGGCGGCCTGATAGGCCTGGTGCTGGATGAAACCATGGTAAACCTGCCATGGAAGCTCGGTAAGCCAGCAGTGAGCGCAGAATACACTGTGAGACTTTTAAATCCTGCCGCGATTGGCAAAAAACTCACATTTACATCCAGGATAATCTCTGAAAAAGGCAGGCTCCTCATGATAGAAGGGAAATGCCTTGACGAAGACGACCAAAAGATCGCCACATCCAGCTCCAAGTGCATGAAAATAAACAGCGTCAAATAAGAAAGGTAATTTATGAACCGTATTGGGAAGACTTTATTGTTTGTAATTTTATTTTTTTGTATAGCCGCGGAAGCCATGTCAGAGGAAGTAGTATGGGACCGAAAGGTTTCTCTGGGATACAATAGGTCCAGCGGAAACACTGATTCAAGCGAGCTTAACACCAGCCTTTTTATCAACAGAAACAGGATGCATGTTGATGAGATGACTCTAAAAGGCAATGTCTATTATGCGTCTTCTGATAAAAAAATGGATGCCCAGAAGTGGGACGGGTCAGGCAGATATGCCTTTAGTTTTGGCCGAGAAAAGAAATGGTATAATTTTTATAAAATGGCAGTGGATCATGATAGGTTTGCCAATATTGACTACAGGTTGCTGCCTAGCACTGGGCTGGGATATTGGTTTCATGACACAGATTCCCTGAAACTCATGATGGAGGCTGCAGGGGGTTATGAGCATACGGAATACAGAGACGCTACAGACGAGTCCAAGGAAACAGTGTTTATATCAAGAGGGTTTTTAGAAAAGACTATCTTTGAAAACGCTAAACTAACTCAGGATGTATTTTACTACCCTGTTATAGATGATTTCAGCGATTACAGGGTCCATTCAGAGACAGTATTGACCAACCCTGTCAGTGATAAGCTGTCTTTGAACGTGAGTTTTATAGACGACTATGACTCTAAGCCGTCAGGAGATACAAAGAAAAACGACGTCAGGATCATAACATCACTTACTTATTCCTTTTAAGGAGCAGACCATGTATAACGTAAGCATTGTAAATAGCGGCAGTTCTGATTTTCAGGTACTTTCTGAGGGGCAGGGATTTAAACTCGACACCAAGGGCAGTGGCGCGTCACCGTCTGCGGCGTTTCTGGCAAGCTTAGGCGCCTGTATAGGCGTATATTTGCGCAAGTACTTTCATGGTGCCAAAATAGAGTCAAAGGGATTTGATATAAAAGTAGAGGCGGATTTTGAGAAAGAGCCGCGTTATCATTTCCAGGAGATCAATGTTTCCATTGATTTAAAGGGACTAGAGCTGGAGGAGAGGAGAAAGCAGGCGCTTTTAAGGTTTGTGGAAAATTGCCCGGTGCATAATACGATTAAGTCAAATCCGGATGTAAAAATAAAAATAGTTTAAGAAGATTTATCTAAAATGACAGAGAATGCAGGCGCAGATAAAAAACAGCAGAGTAAATGGTATTTTAAGACAGCCTTTATAGTATCCGCTTTTGTATTTGTGGGGCCGCTTGCCCTGCCGCTGGTCTGGCTTAATCCTGATTACAGCAGGAATAAAAAAATAGTCGTAACTATTATCGTAGCTATAGTAACCTATTTCTTAGGAATTTTGACGATCAATTCCTTAAAGACCATAGTAGAATATTATAAGTTGGCTGGGTTCTGATGGACGAAAAACAATATAATCAGCTGCAGAATCAGAAATACCATGCTCACGAGGCCTTGTGTAAGAGATGCGGGGCTTGCTGTGGGGTTCTGGAAGGCGATCCTTGCGAGCACCTGAAGATGGGAGAGGGCGGAAGGTATTTTTGCGATACCTATAATAACCGCTTTGGCCTGCAGAAGACCATAAAAGGCGAACCAGTATTATGCGTTCCTATCCGAAACATGCTCCACAAGACCTGGTGGGGCCGCACCCAGTGCGCTTATGTTAGATATAGACATAGCAGCATTCCTACCTAAACACACAACCAAACAAAAAATTAAAAATACTTGAAAGAAAATCGCCCTCCAGATGTGTCTTATATATATGAGAAGGTAAGAATTGCTTCCTAAATAATGTATTGACAATGTAAATACAATATGATATACTCATATTGAACAGGGTTAAGGCATCTTATGCGGATTTATGGATTTGATTGGGATGAGTACAACTTAGAGCATATAAGTAGGCATGGTGTACGAGATTATGAGGTTGAAGAGGTTATATTATTTGGAAATCCGATTTCCCAGAGAAGCAGAGATAATACCTATGTAGCCTATGGGGTTACACAGGATGGTAGATATTTATTGATAGTTTTCGTAACAAAAGCGCATAGTTTAATAAGAGCTATTACTGCAAGAGACATGACCAATAGAGAGAAACATAAC
>JAHIRR010000332.1 GCA_018818505.1 Candidatus Omnitrophota bacterium
CAAAAATGCTATTTTTCTATCCTATGCTGTCAACACATTTTCTCATGTAAAAGATATTGTGATTTGTGAGTTATTAGGTATAAGCAAAAGAACACTACAAAGGCACAAAGGAAAACATAATGCGCAACTATATAGCTGAGCTTAAAAGTCTTGGTTTTTCTACGAAAGAGCTTGTAGAGCAAACAGGTTTCTCCGCATCAAAATTATCTAGGTTAAAAAGTGGTTCGCAAAAATTACATTCTGGTACTGCAGATTATGAGATTATAAGGAATACTAGCAGGAGACTAGCTTATAAAATATCTCGCAAAACTGAAAGCGTAGAAGCTGCTTCTGCCAGTAGACGAGCTTTACCGAATCCTGTTGCGGAGGCAATAGAAACAAGAAGTGTCCGTGTTATTAAAGCTAGGCAGGATACTACTAGATTTCAATTAAAAATATTAGCAAAATTTCGTAATGAAAAAACAAAAGAGACGAGATTTCAAAACGGTTTTTCTTTTGCATATTTAGTTATTGACAAAGACATTATGACAGGTGAAGCGGTGAGGGAGGCCCAGTCAAAACTTGGTGGTTCTAATTGGTTACTGCAAAGGATTATATCAAGGCAAATTATAGAATATAAATTGAGTAATGCGAAGACAACTTAAAGCCTACAAACGAAAGCATGGATTACATCATCCCTTATTAGCATTGGATTTTGAGAATAACCCAAAAACTGGTGCTTTTATCTGTGCTGGTGTATATGGCGACATTCGTCATAGAACTTCACATAGAGAAGATGGAATTGTGAAAGTAGACTGGACAACAAAACGAATAGAGGCCTACTATACAGATATTGCAGAACTAGAGGAATTTTTGTTGTCGTTAAAAAAGAATTCCTGTCTTTTAGTATTCTATAATTTATCTTATGACAGATGGTTTTTAGATAGGATAACTGACCATAGCACAGTCTTAGCAGTAGGGCAAAGAGTTATTACGATTAAACTAAATAATGGTCTAAAATGTATGGACTTATTTAACCATCCATGCGAGGGAACGTTAGAGGATTGGATTCTATACCTAGATATGACTAAAAAATACGGGATTAGAAAAGCAAAATTGACCGATTATTATGACAGAGTTATGAACGACACAAAAGCAACATTCCATCTAGGCAATTTCCTTGAAGACTTTTACTATTATGAGTGTAATATTCCTTTACAATTAACTGTCGGTTCGGCTGCCATGAAGTTATTTACAATGCGATTTTTTACCGACTATTGGGAACGTGACAGCGATTTTCTAAGCCTATTTGAGAGACGGGCTTATTTTGGGGGTAGAACTGAGCTATTTAAGCGAGGAAAAATTAAAACGTGGAGCTATGACGTTAATAGTATGTATTTATCTATTATGCGAGATTGTGTGTTCCCCGACATGGCAACAGGAAAATATATAGAATCTCCACCAAAAAACTATGAAAGATACCTTAAAAATTATCTTGGTATATGGGATGTAAGGGTGCGTTCACCTGAGAAAATGTATATTCCTTTACTACCAGTTAAACTAGGCGGAAAATTAAAATTCCCGACTGGTATTTTCACTGGAGTTTGGACTTCTGTAGAATTATTAGAAGCCATCAAAAATGGATATGAAATTTTGTCAGTAAATTCGTTTATCTACTATGCAAGGAAAAAAACCTATTTTACTGATTATGCAAAGTTTATATGGGGGAAAAGATTAGAGTATAAAAAATTACACAATAAGCCAATGGACAAAATGATTAAGCGACTAGGAAATGCCCTATACGGGAAATTTGCTCAACGTAATAGCCACGACTATTTTGGTAGACTTGAGGATTACAAAGGCAAGTTGCCTGACGTGGTAAAGTTTATAGACTATGGCGGTAAAGTATGGTTGCAAATAGCCGGAGAATCTACACCAGCGAGTTTTGAATTTCCAGCTATTTCTGCGTTTGTGTCTTCATATGCTAGATTAAAGCTATTTGAGGGAATGCAACTAAACAAAAAAAGTATAGTTTATGTGGACACAGATTGTATAAAATTATCTCGCCCAGCAGTAGGAATAAATATTGGCTATGATTTAGGAGAGTGGAGTTTAGATGTAGAGGGAATAGACGTTATATACCATAGACCTAAACTTTATGGAGACATACATAAAGGAGTGCCAAAAAGAGCAAAATTAGTTGAAAGAACTGCTATCGGTGAGACTTGGTTATATGATAAACCATTACGTTATAAAGAGGCTATAAAAAAAGGTTCTACACCTAATATGTGGGAGGAAGTTTTGAAACATTTAAGCTATCAAGACGATAAAAGAAAATGGCATGGCGATTTTTCTACACCATTAAACTATAACGAAGATATTGACGAATTCACTTTCACGCCGGAGGAATACGAACAATGGTTAGCAAAACGCTATGCTCCAAAGTATGTATATGGAGCTAGAGATTACGAAAGTGATTACCCTCAAGATGATAGTCTCAGAGAAGCTGAAGACTTAGAAAATAGGCGTACCGGCAATATGATATACCAGAGGCGGAGGTAAAATATACTTAATTTTGTAGGCACGATTTTTATAAAATATGTTAAAAAATAGGTGTAAAATACTTGACAAACCTTTATATTTTATGATATAATTTCTATAATGAAACTTAGAAAGGAGGCAACAAGTTGAAAGAGTATGAAA
>JAHIRR010000333.1 GCA_018818505.1 Candidatus Omnitrophota bacterium
CATAGATACTATTTTAAAGGTAATAGATGCTAAAAAAGCAGGTGAAGTAAAAAGAATAATAGTAGCGGGATGCCTTCCGCAGAGATATAGGAGAGAATTGCAGAAAGACTTAAAGGAGATAGATGAATTCAGGGGTGTAGTCTCTACGTTTAAAGATGACTATACTTCGAGGCTCACGCCAGCCCATTACAAATACATTAAAATCTCAGAAGGATGCAGGAATAGATGTACGTATTGTATAATACCGCATCTAAAAGGGCCGTATAAGGCCAGGGTAATTGATTTAATAATAAAAGAGGCGGAACAAAGCCCTGCTAAAGAGATAATCCTGGTGGGCCAGGATACTTCAGCATATAAAAGATTAGCAGAGTTATTGGAAAGGGTTGATAAAATTTCAAAAGATAGATGGATAAGGCTACTTTACGCGCACCCGGCTAATCTAGGAAAAGACGTAATAAAGGTCATACGAGATAGTAAAAATATATGTAAATATATTGATCTCCCAATCGAACATATAAATGACAGGATATTAAGACAAATGGGCAGGAAGACTGCTAAAAAAGATATTGTCTCATTAATAGAGTATATCAGAAAAGAGATACCGGGAGTGGCATTGCGCACATCATTTATTGTAGGGTTTCCTGGTGAAACAGAAAAGGAATTTCAGGAGCTCTTGTCGTTTATCAAAGAAATTAAATTTGAAAGATTAGGTCTTTTCAGGTATTCTAGAGAGGAAGGCACGCCTGCGTATAAGCTAAAAAAGCAGGTGTCTGAAAAGGAAAAAGAAAGACGCTTTAGCGAAGGGATGTTGCTGCAGCAGGCAATATCGCGCGAGATCAATGAAAGATTTAAGGGTCGGACCCTGAAGGTACTGGTTGATGAAAAAGGTATCGCAAGGACTGAATATGACGCGCCAGAAGTAGACGGCGTCGTGCATGTGAGCGGCAAGGATTTAAAAGTAGGTGAGTTTTATAACGTCTGTATAACCGATACATATGAGTATGACCTCGTAGGTCGACCTACGAGGTCGACCTACGAGGTCGGATAGGTCTATGAACCTGGCAAATAAGCTTACGATTTCAAGGATAGTGCTGGCAGGAATCTTTATACTTTGCCTTTTTATTAGAGGCATAGGCGCGAAGTTTTTTGCGTTTGGCATATTTTTATTGGCATCTCTCACAGACTACTATGACGGCCTGATCGCCAGGAAGACGAATTCCATCTCTGATTTTGGCAGGCTCATGGATCCTATTGCTGATAAGATACTTATACTTGGAGGTTTTCTCGCGTTTGTCGAGATGAAGATAATACCCGCGTGGATGGTAATAGTGATCATTGCGAGAGAGTTCGTGATAACAGGCATAAGGGCGCTGGCGCTTACAAGAAAGAAGGTGCTTTCAGCCGAGACCGCAGGTAAACACAAGACCGTGTCGCAGATAGTGGCGGTCTTGTCCATATTGATATACCTGATCATACGGGACTCCGGGTTTACGTTTCGTTATATAGAATATTATGGCATGACTATCCTCATCCTCATGTTTATTACAGTATTGATGACTCTGGCATCAGGCGTTTCTTTTATGATGAAAAATAAGGACATTTTTATAGCCGAATGATAAATACTTTTTGCCGTCTAATCGCAACTGTTTTTTATATAGGCTATCTTCCTGTTGCGCCCGGAAGCCTGGGAAGTTTTGCGGCATTATTTCTCTACGGCGCTGTAAAAGACAATCCGCAGATGATGGGCGCCAGCATTATCCTGTGCATTGTCCTGGGCCTTCTGACAGCAGGAAGGGCAGAAAAGCTTCTTGGCGGCAAGGATGCATCCGAGATCGTAATAGATGAATTCGCAGGCATGCTCGTGGCGCTCTATCTTTTGCCTTCGACAATGGGCTACATAGTCTCAGCCTTTATCTTCTTCAGGTTCTTCGACATCATCAAACCCCGCCCCATAAGAAACCTAGAAAAACTAAACGGCAGCATGGGCATCATGCTAGACGACCTCCTCGCCGGCGTGTATACGAATCTGATACTACAGGTCGTGCATAGAATTTTTTGATTGACAAAGTATACTCTTTAGTGTATACTTATATTAAAGGGAGGTGGAGTGCGATGGTTAATACAATTACCTTAAAAGAGCTGCGTCCGGAATTGCCAGAAGTAATAAAGCATATTGACGATAGACTGGATCGCTATATTGTTACGAAGAGAGGAAAACCTATAGCCATAATGATGAGCCCTGATGATTACGAAGGTCTTTTGGAGACTATACAGATTCTTTCTAATAAAGACACTGCCCGAAGGATAAGAAAGGCAAAGAAGGAAATTAAGGAAGGCAAGACTATTTCCTTAGCTAAGCTGAGGCAAAAGATAGAGAAAGATGTATAAAATAGAATTTGCCAATTCAGCGGCAAAAGAACTGCAAAAAGTTTATAAACAAGACAAAAAGTTATATTCCCGCCTAATATCCGCCATAGAAGCTTTAAAGACAGATCCTTATCAAGGTAAAAGCCTTAAAGGCAGGCTTTCAGGAGACTATTCATTACGCGTAGGTAGTTATCGCGTAATATACACAGTACACAAAAATCGACTTATTGTATACATCATTGACTTGGGCCATAGAAGAGAGATTTATAGATGAATATTCGGACATGAATATTCGGACATGAGAATCTCCTTGTCACAACTTATTTCTGATGATATAATTATAAAACTGAGGATGGTTTAGAATGAAGAACTTACCTTCATCATTTAAGAGATATTTTTGGGATGTAAGATTCGAGAACCTGGATCTAAAAAGGCATAGGATCTATATTCTAAAACGGCTCTTGGAATATGGAGACGAGAAGGCTATAGATTGGATGAGAAGTCACTTTAAGGAGTCAGAGATAAGAGGTGTGTTATGTAAATCCCGGGGTTTTTCACAAAAGACTGCTAATTTTTGGTCCATAGTTTTAGATATTCCAAAGAAGGATATATTATGTTTGAAGAGACGCTCATCAAAGGAAGCAAAGATAAACTGGGCATATTAGGCCGTTCAGGTTTGCTGAAAGGCGCTTATCTGGCAGGCGGTACAGCCTGCGCGCTTCAAATAGGCCATCGCATTTCAGTAGATTTTGATTTTTTTACAGATAAAGAATTTATACCGGCTATATTTGTTAAAGAGCTGTCGAAGTTTGGTTCGTTTAAAGAAGAGCAGGCGAATAAAGGCACGGTGTTAGGTGAATTTGAAGGGATAAGATTTAGCTTGTTTCTTTACGAATATCCTTTGCTTTTTCCTGTTTTAAAATACGCTTCATTGGACATAGCCGATATAAAGGATATTGCTGCCATGAAAATAGATGCAATTGCGTCACGGGGGGCCAAGAGAGATTTTATCGATTTGTATTTTATATGCCAGTCAGGTTATAATCTGGCCGCCCTGTTAGATTTTTATAATAAGAAATATAAAATGTTAGGTTCTAATTTGATGCACATCCAGAAAAGTTTAGTATTTTTTGATGATGCCGAACAGGAAGAGATGCCTCGCATGCTGAAGAAAACAACATGGCAGGAGATAAGGGAATATTTCATAGGTGAAGTGAAGAGACTTGTGAAATAGCTTGAAGCAGGCCGTGAGAGAAGCGGTAGAGCGCCATAAGAAGGTCGGACAGCGCCTTGCTGTCTGGAAAACGGAAAAGTCAAGCAGGTCCCCGCGAAGTAAAGAAAAATCCCATTTAATTATTTTAGTTGACATGTCATTTTCGCCAAAATTTTTTATCAGTATAACCATTTCTTCTTTGTTCCCACCGTCGGTTAAGGAACTAATCTCCATATATTTTTTTGCTCTATTATATAGTGCTAACTTTTTAGG
>JAHIRR010000334.1 GCA_018818505.1 Candidatus Omnitrophota bacterium
ATTGTCTGGATTTAGTCCTATGAAATACTGCGAGTCAGACCAGTTGGCGTGGAATATGAGCTTTTCATCTGGAATATAATCTTTCATCCACTTGCCGAACTTTTCATAATGCGTGTTTACGATCCTTGTAACAAGGCCGTTATATCTGACAGCTTTAAAGGAATTAAAGCCTAAGAGCAGCATTCCAACAGTTAGAAAAACAATTGCCTTTTTGCTAATGGTCTTTACCTCAGCATCTGAAAGATAAGACGCTAATGCTATGAGCATGATAGGATAACCATGCAAGAGATAGCGCCTACAGATAAAAGAAAGTATGAAAAATACCATGCTGAGAGTCAGGAATACCTTAGTCTCGAATCTAACCTTTGGCCTTTTGGAAATACCAACGAATATTAAAGCGATCACGCCTATTACTATAACTGGGTAGCCTAATAGAAACTGCCGCGTATTGATCGGAAAGAATTCCGCGCCTAATTCAAGAACGCCTGTTTTAATCGTATAAAGCGGGACAAGGATCGAGTTTAAATAAAACTGGATAAAATTATTTGGGACATTTGGATGAATTATAAACCCTAAAAGTACGCCTGAAAATGCGACAAGAAGCGTCTTTGCGCAAAATTCTTTTCTATCTACATATCTTACGATCTCGACTATTAATGCATAAACAATAATTAAAGGGCTTGTAATATGACCGAGACTATAAAGAAGCGCTACCAGAAATAGCAGGCCATGCCGCTTCTTTATAATAAGGTGTACGGCGATTAAGCTTGTTAGAATTACCAGCGAAATAGGCCGAGGCCTGGATATTGCCTGCAAGAACATGTCTGAAAAGAAAAATAAGATAAGAAAAAATGGCAAGACGATCCTATCAGAATATTTCCTAAGCATCAGGTAAAAAACAAAGAACAAAAGCGCTGCAAATAATGCTGCTGCGAGCTTGGCGCCATAGAATATATTTTCAAAACCCGTAAATGGGACTAAAAGCGTATGAAACAGGAAATCTTTATCTGAAAAATTCTCGCTGAAGGTAGAGTATCTTGCCCAATGAAAATCATATCTCGGCCCAAGATCCCGCAAAAATTCAGCCATCCTAATATGCAAATACCCATCCGCCCCATATAGCGTGGGCGTGAGAAATTGTATATAGAAAATAGCTGCTATGCCGAGGATAAGAAGAAAAATTGCTATCAAATTAGTTCTTGTCATAATTTAAGGTCCTTCGACTCGTTAAATGGCCTGCCATGAACCTGAGCGAAGCCGCAACTCAAAGCAATATTCTTAGCGAATGGTTCATGGCGGCTTGTCGTAGACGGTAGGCGAACCCCGCAACCCGTTGTAACAAGCCTACTTATAAAACTTTACAAAAAACGTAGCATGGGAGCGCTGATATCATTAGGTGAACCAATCGACACTTCCCAGCCGTACAATAAAGGTATTTTATCACAACACCGCCAGAAATCCAGCAAAATACCTGTTTGCTCCTAACCAAGTTCGCCTGTCCCGTTTGTCCCCTTTATGTCCCGTTTGGCATGTTTATTTATAAGCCATCTTATGTGCCATATGCTCTAATCGTGTAATTCGTGCAATAGGTTGCACTACTCTTGTGGAACTGCCTGAGATTGAGCTGGCTTTTCAGGAGAATGGGGCTGTGGTTGAGTAGGTTTTTGCGGTGAAATCGGCAGAGGTGAAACCATGGCCGGGCGAAGCCTCGGTATCACAGGGTTCATGCTTACCATGTATTCTTTTTCACTTTGAAAGATCTTATTTATTGCTATATTGTGAAAAATATACTCGAATCTCAGGAAATATTCCTTGATTAACGCGGCTAAGTCTCTATCAATATTCTCTATGCTCCTGGCCTTAACACTTCTTTTGGCAGCATCTTCCCACATAATGGGTCGGCCATGGGTTAAATGCATTCTATGATCCGAAAAATACTTGCTGATAGAATTGGCCTTTACCTTCTTTTTCCTCGGAGAAATCTTATCCTCGGAAAACATGTATTTCACTATCCAATCTTTCACAATGCTCCTGCCGTATTTCAGTGAATTTTCACAGCGTTTAACGGTAGCCACATCCATCTTATTGAGAATCGGGACATACGCACCGTTCAACTTCTTCTCTTTCTCCACTGTCTTTTTTATGTCTTCGAAGCCGTCTATAATCGATTGAGCAGGACCGCTTATAGCTCCGCTTACCTGGGGATCAATAGGGCCCAGTTCGGCAGAAGAACTCATGAGTATTTCATTACCGCTTAAGGCCAACATTGTTGCAGCACTTTTGGCAGTGTGAGGTATTATAAACCTTACCTTTTTGAACCTTGACCTGAGCAATTTCACCATCATCTCCACTGACTCCGCAAAACCGCCAGGACTATGTAAGATAAAATCTATCTCTTCTGCGTTGTTACTGACCGAATCCATCAGTAACACAAGATATGATTTATCGTCAAAGCTTATCATATTAAACGGGTGAGTCTTGAAGTTCGCTAAATACGATATCGTCTTGCGGCCGCTTTTATCTTGAATCTTCTTTAAAAGCTCTTTTTGGAGGCTGTCTCTATCTTTGGGATTTTCTGCGATTAGTCTGTTAAATAAGGCGGTGTCAACGATGCTCAATCCTTATCTCCGAAATAGGTGGTATTGGCAATGGGACGGAGGTTTAATGGCTCTTCCTCTGTAATTTCGGCCAGAGCCTCAAGATATGCTTCGTCATCGATCTCGAATTGCTTCAGTATCCTCTGCAATTCAGGCCTTTTTTCCACAAATGTTCTCACGTCTTTTATTAAGGTAGTTTCTGTCATTTTTATCACCACCGAGAGTGTAGCATACTTATTATTTGAAAGCAAGCGTTATTTTTTTGCGGAATTTTAGGAACTTCGGGAATGGCCGAGTCATAAGGCAGTACTCTTTTTAAAACCATCTCATTTGATTATAAAACACCTTGGAGGAATTAAAAACCCTACCTAAGAACCTTTATAGGCACGTACCTAAATACAGTGCCCCTTTATATATATTAGATAAAAGAGATTCTGCGTTGTGTGTTTCTACTGACATATTGCTACCAAGAATGGCTCCAGTAGGAGCAATGTGTTCTGGCTGTGTTAAGTGAATATCTCTATCTCTAAGTAACATCCCCATTCCCTTCCCAGATTTAATAGGCTTGATAGATTCTATAAGAAGCATGGCACTTTGAGATCCTCCTAAATGACCCCATGCATTCTCGCCTATTTGAAAAGCAATCCTCCAGACCTTTCGTGTAGATGGAACAGTTATCGTGATAGATTTTTTATTCCTAACACCTTTTACTACAATCATGTCACCCCTGACTGATTCCGACTGGCCAACGGGCACTAACTGGATAGCCATAACATCAGAATTACGTATCTCAAATTCTATAAGAAGCTTTTGTCCTCTCTGTAGCGATATGGGTGGATCAAAATCACTCCAGACTGCCTTTGATTTCCAGGTAGAATCTGAATATTGTCCTGGAATCCCTCGCTGCCAGATATCTTCTCCTGTCTCTGGTGCTGTTTCTTTTATCTTCTCTTCAGGTTTGGGCTGTGTGCGTTTATCCATAATATTTTTTCCAGCAGTTCTTGTTACCTTTAGAAGGCCGGGGATTTGCCTTCCTCCAAGACTAAAAGGATTAGCGGCTAATTCCAATAGACCCATCCAGGCAGTTGAGGCAGTGCTTAGGGCTCTACCGGCAGCCATCCAGCCATGACCAGTAGGAACTCTTTTGTCTGAATAGGGCCAGGCTAATGTCTCGCCTGTTTTAACGCCCATAGCTTGCATATGAGCATACATTGATATTGCATCGTTTCCAGATTCTATGGCTTGTTTTGGGCTATTACTTTCATAATAATCCGCCAGTATAGCTGAAGCCATGATGCCACCTGCTGTCCATTCAATGCTTTTGACCTGTTTTCTCTCTGTAAAATCAACAGCTACTAGATTGCTTCCTTCATAAATACCTGCGAGGTCCTTTGTCTTGCTCCACATCTTATATGCTGTGCCTTGATCAAACCATTGATCTATAGTTTCAGGGCCTAAAACATCTATCGCCCATGTCTGACAGTCTGTTGCAAATATTGGGTTATCCCTCCATATTCTTCTTTCTTTGTCATAATGCATCCCTTGATTGAACACTCCTCTTCTTGAATCAAAGCTCTTTTTAAGATAGTTTCCTACGCCATTCAGGGCGTTTTTGTAAATACTTTTACCTGTAATCTGGTAAAGCTTTCTGAAGGCTGCATACCAGGATAAGTTATTTTCTGTTGAAATCTCATAATAGAGCCATTCGTACTTTGTTGGATCAGTGCCAGGTTCCGCAGGTGACCATGTTCCTTTTGGGGCCATTCGTATCCCGCCATTTTCTGCCTGTAATATAATTGCGGCCCTGGCAACTTCTTCGGCAAGCTGCATTTCTAATACGTTTGGTTTATAGACATTTCCGTGTTCCTTTATATAAATTTCTAAGGGCCCTAAAACACCGGCCCATGCGTTTTCACCAGCTATTGGCTGCCATTGGCTCCAGGTAATCGTCCTTTTTGTGTAAGGGTCCTGTAGTTTCCAATGACCATATGCATTAATAACCTTGAATCTAAAGCCGCGTTTTCCCTCTTCATATGAAGAAATATCTCCTCCAGGATAAATAAAAGCTCCACCTGAGCCATGTAGTTCACGAAGCTGACCTAAATATCCTTGCCAAAGGACACGGGCTAATGTCTTTGCCGGGCCAAGATTACCTGTAAGGGCCTGGAATATCTGAGCTACTGCGCCATCGTAAATAATAAGGC
>JAHIRR010000335.1 GCA_018818505.1 Candidatus Omnitrophota bacterium
GACTCTTTCAAATCCTGTTTCTTCTATTGCATTGATCCTCTGCGCAAGATCTGAGTCAGACAGCGTATCTTCGACACTGATTGCTATCGGAGTTTGATGATAAAATGTTTTCTCGTGCCTGAAAAGCACTGTTTCGCCGCCTGTCTCAACCTTAGATTCTCCAGAACCCATGGCTATAGTCGCAATAGGCGGTTTTGACGCAGCATCAAGCGCCTTTTTCGCCTCTTCTGTCACATCAGGACAGTCATCCAGCGACGCCTTTTTCATTGCCATCTTCATTGCAAAAGCAAGACACGTAGGCGACCCGCACTTCTTGCAGTTCGTCTTTGGTAATAACTTATATATATCCAATCCCGATAACGCCATTAATCTCTCCTTCCGCGTAGGTTCCGCGCCTAAAGTAGACAAATCAGTCACTGTCTGTTTTGTCTACTTTAGCTTCCGCGTAAGTTCCGCGATTCTCACATAACCGCTTCCATTGTTAACACAGGATGACCGACCTTTTCCAGATGTGGCAATAGTGTTTCCATGTCTGTAGTAACTGTCTCGTCAGCTATTTTGTTTATAAAGTCTGGGTCTCCCAACTCTTCGCATCTCTTTTTTAATTTATCAGATAGGGCATCTTTTAATTCCTTAGGCATCCATACAACTCTTTTGAGTCCGCCCTCTGCTGAGATAAATTTCTTACTGGCAATGTACAGCCTTCCAATGCCCATGAAGCCAGGGGTTTGCTGGCCTCCGCCTATAGTTCCTGCCAATGTAGAAAATCCCATGCCAGCTGGCGTAGGTCCCGCGTATTCCCTGTTTACCACCATGAAACCATTTGCCTCCGGGAGGATCGCTATGATACACTCAAAGCACCCGCAGCTCGTTTCTGGCGAATCCATTATGGAATAACCGCAAAATCTATCCAGGCTGCGATTAGACTTCTGCGCAACCGCTTCGTTTACACCTGTCCACTCGCCTTTAACAGGGTCAAGGCACTGACCTTTTTTAACAGGCTGGTTCGGCCCTGTGGGATTCAGCTCATTAGACGCCTTTGCGTCCAGCCAGTTATAGGCGCCGCACAGGCCAAGTCTTTCAGGCTTTATTATGCACACATGATTAGGCGCGAAACTCTGGCAAAGCGTACATGTCCAGAATAGATCAACGCTTTCATCTGTCATCCCAGCGACACGCGCGTCCCTTTCATCATATGAGAGCTGTGCCTCTTTTATATTTTTTTCAATATCTTCCTGTTTTGTATATATAGTCACCTGTACTTTATCAGCTATTGCGCTAAAAACATCATGAAACCTTGCATGTAAGATCACGCCAAAATGTTTCAGCTTAAGGCCTTTATTTTTCGCGTCCTTTGAGATCCTTATCCAACACATGTCTCTCTGACCCATATGAAAGATGCCCATTGCCTCATTCAGGAAACTATGTATCTGTCTCTCGAGTATTGGCTCAAAGTCTTTTTGCATCTTTCTGCCAGCCACCTCGACGACAATACCAAGGGGTATGGCTTTGCCTTCCGCGATATCGTCGATCTCAGGCCCGACGACCTCGATCTTCCCGTCCTCCACCTTATCCGCACCCACCATCTTTACATATTCGAACGCGTCAGAGTATTTTCCGCCGAATTGCGCATACATCTGTTCGCGCCGGACTCTCTCGCCCTCGAATGCCGGAGAATAAGAAACTGGTATTGGGATCTCTGAGACCTTTAGTTTTATGCCTCGAAGCTCTATGGCCGCAGGCACGATTTTCTTATGATCCAGCTCTTTTATTACGTGTTCATATGTGCAGATGCCGGTCGGTCTTATCTCGGGAATATCTGTATCTGCTATTATTGGAAAACCCATGTTTATCGCGCCTGCGCCTGTCGCGTATTTTACATCATCCAGCTCTCCCAAGACCATTCCAAACGCAAACACCCTGTCCTTACAATATTTTAGGCATTTTAATGCCTCGCCTTTTTTTTGTCCGCCGAATGTGAGTGCGCCGCGAATGGCCCAGTTTAAAGCGTATATCCCGCTCAACGTATCTCTGCCATAAGGTACTATATAGGTATCCCAGCCCATCTCTACCTTTTCCTCCAGAAGCTGGTCGATTATACTGCGGCCATTCACATTGCTGCCAACAAATGTCATGATGCTGCGTTTTTGCAGCTCACGTACAATATAAACAGCTGTCTTATTGTCTGGCGCTGCGCCTAAAATCGCTGCAAATCCAGGCATCCTGCCATCCACAAGCTGTATGCCAAGCGTGCGCAGGATCGTATCAGAGAAAAATCCGTTGCAGTCCTTTTGCGGCTCCTGGTTATATAGGTATCGCAGTGCCATTATGATCTCTTCGCATAGTAGCGCGGCCACACCTGAATCCAGGGTATCCCCTAAATACGGCAGCCAGATCTTCTGCGTTGGCTCATTATGAAGCAGGGTCTTTGAAAAATCCAGGACCTCTTTTGCTCCGATTAAAGTCTGCACCTCTTTTCCAAGCAGAGCGTACGCCATTGGAAAATAAAAGGCTGTCTCCGGGAATTTGACCTCACAATTATCGCCTTTTTCTTTAATAGCCTTATTTAAAAATTCCTCTGCCTCTTTATAAATCTTCTGCGCGCCTCTAATAGCAGCCGATGCGATTATCTTCGACATATCTCCTCCTGATTAATTTTATTTTAACGCGAATTATCGCAAATCCAACGCGAATACTCGCAAATAATTTGATAAATTCGCGATGATTTGCGTTAGATTCGCGTGTATTCGCGTTTTTTATAACGTCATTGTTGTTTCTTTGAATTCTTTTTGCTTAAAACCTTGCTTTGAGTCCTTTACAATATTGACTATCTTTCCATAATTAAAATGGTCTTCGAGAATCGTATCTTTTATCGCGCTTACATCTACTTTATTCTTAATCAATGCGCCCAGGATGCCGATTGTTTCAACTGCGTTCAGTGTTATGGCTCCCACAATAATACCGTTACGCAAAACTACCTTTTTGTAGATTTTTCTGGGCTCGTCTTTTCTTATTATTTCCTCGTATATATCTTTCTTGGGCTTTGTAATGCCTATTGAGATAACAGGCAGGCCAAAAAACTCGAGTGAATTCATGGCAAGCGAGCCTTCGTAAGATTCTTTCTCGCCTGTCATGTTTAGGCCAGCGATCCTGCCCTGCTCACAGGCTGCCGGCCAGATCGCGTTTATTGAACGCTCTTCCAGCGCGATGTCATACGCTTCAGCAACATCCCCGGCTGTAAAAACGCTATCGCTGCTTGTCTTTAAAAATTCATCTGCTGTTATCCCCCAGTTCGTCTTTATCCCCGCGTCTTTTGCTATAGCCATATTTGGGTTGACCCCTTTACCTATAATAACCAGCTCGCAAGGATATTCAGACTTATCGTCAATGATCAAATTTTCAATAGAGTCATTTCCCTTTATCTCCGTTGCGGCGCTTCCTGTTCTGACCTTTATCCCTTTTTCCTCTATATGGGCTTGCATTATATCAGCGGAACCTTTGTCTATTATCTGAGAAAGGATTTGCGGTGACCTCACAAATACCGTAACATCTTTTCCTCTATTTTTAAGCGCGTATGCGGCGCGCAGGCCCACAAGGCCGCCCCCCAGCACTGCGACCTGCTTGACCTTGCCTAACATAGACTGCATCTCCAATGCGTGCTCTATAGTCCTTAAAGGAAATACGCCTTTTTTATCAACGCCTTTTATGCTTTCCATCTTTGCAGACGCGCCTGTCGCAATAAGAAGTTTGTCAAATTTTACTTTAGCCTTGTCCGACAGAATGATTTCTTTTTTGTCAGCGTCTATTTTTTCCGCCTTAGTCCCTAAAATAGCATTGATCTTGTTTTGCTTAAAGAAATCGTCAGGTCGGTACCATATCTTTTTCTCGTCAATAGTCCCTGCCAGAAAGTATGAGATCAGACACCTGGAATATAGCGGTGTCTTTTCGTCAGAGATAACTGTTATCTTGGATTTTTTATCCTTTGAGCGAATTGCCTCTATCGCGTTTATGCCAGCAGCGCTGGAACCGATGATTACGTATGACATGTAACACCTCTATTGTAACTTACTATGAAATAACCAATAACCAAGATACAATAATCAAATAAATTCCAATTACCAATAACCAATTACCAAACATCCTGCTATCATGGGTTTGGTTATTGAAATTTGGATATTGGTTATTGTTTGGTTATTGTTTCTTGTATCTTGGTTATTTCTTTAAATTCCTTATATGTACCTATAAATAATGCAGATGTTGGGCATGCCTCCACGCACGCGGGCACATCCCTGTCAGGACAAAGGTCGCATTTTACAATGATCTTGTCTTCCTTTTTCCTTGAAAGCGCGCCAAAAGGGCAGCTCATTATGCACATCCAGCATCCCACGCATTTTTCTTCATCGTGTTTTGTCTGGCCAGTCTTCTCATCTTTATACATCGCAGATGACATGCACGCTGCTATACACGGCGCATTCTCACAATGATGACAGCCTGTTGAAATAATTATGTCCTTTTCGATTAACTCAGCCTTTCTCCTTTTTACAGGCAAAGGCTTTTCTTTTATTGCCTCATTGAGCTTTTTGCTTTTGGAATGCTCCACTGCGCATGCGATCTCGCAAGCCCGGCAGCCTATGCATTTCTTAATATCGCAATATATTTTTTTCATATTTATACCTTTGCGTACATCAATGTACTGTCAAAAAGATACCACAGAGAACACAGAGATTTTTTATAATTCCCTCTGCGCACTCTATTAGACTTTAGTTAGCCAATATCTGATGTTTACTTAACAAAAACCTTTCTATTTTAAAACTAAAAGAGTCTTTGTGCTTTTCTAAAAATACTTGAGCGCACAGAGATCTTTTTAAATTATAGTTTTTCTCTGTGCACTCTGTGGTTTCTTTTTAAGGTACTGCGTACATCAATGGCTGTAACTTCAAGGCCTCTCGTTTTCTGTCAATATGCTCTATCATCATGCGCGCTGCCTTTATCGGGTCTTCCTCAAACGCGAATTTGCCTCCAACCACTTCTTCCAGTTCATTGCATATATAATTCGTAACGTTTTTACTGCCTAATACAGGCTGCGCGCCCCCAAAGATCGTAAACACGCCTGACGCCACAAAATACATACCTATAGATATGGCCTTCTGGCTCATCCACTCAGGCGCTGCGCCTGCCGCAGGCAGATCAGAGATGTCTTCGCCCAGGCCGCCTTCTTTTACAACCTCGGCTGCTGCTATCAGGATACGTGAATTATCCACACAAGACCCCACATGAAGAACAGGAGGAATGCCCACTGCCTCACAGACCTCTCTCAGGCCAGGGCCTGCCATTTCCATTGCTGCCTCAGGTGTCATTAGCCCTGCCTTGGCACACGCAATTGCCGAACAACCTGTCTGCAAAACTATAACATCATTTTTTATCAGCTCCTTGACCATCTCAATGTGCGCCCAATCATGCTTGATCTTTGGGTTATTGCAGCCTACGACACCGCCGATGCCACGGATCCTGCCAGAGATTATCGCGTCGTTTAATGGCCTATAGGTGCTCCTAAAGCGGCCGCCTAATATCTGCTTGACCTGCTCTGCTGTAAACCCAGCCACTAAGTCCATTACCTCTTTTGGGATATTCACTCTGGCCTTATCTCGCTTTTTGTAATTGTCAACTGCTCGCTTTATGATGCTCTTTGCTGCCTCGTAGGCCTTTTCTTCTTTGAATTCAATGTGAGTTACTCCTGGAAATTTCAATTTAGGCGAGGTAGTAACGACCTCTGTATGAAAGCATTGCGCCAGTTCTGTCAATGCAGGCATAATACACTGTACATCCACCATCATGACCTCTACTGAACCTGTAAGAATCGCTAATTCCTGTTGGAGAAAATTGCCGGCCGTATGGACACCATGACGCATCAATATCTCATTCGCAGTGCAGCACATGCCCACCAGATTAATGCCTTTTGCGCCTTGTTTTTTTGCCAGCTCTAATAATTCAGGGTCTTTGCTTGCCTTGACTGCCATCTCTGAGAGCGTTGGCTCATGGCCATGCACTACAATATTTACATGGCCCTCTTTCAGGACCCCGAGATTTACCTTGCTCCTTATGGGCTGGGGGCTGCCCAGCATTATATCTTGCAGTTCAGTGGCTATCATTGAGCCGCCCCAGCCATCACCCAATGAACACCGCATGCCGTGTGTGATTATGTTTTTGTAGTCATTATCCACGCCCATGTGGACCCTGTGCAGAGACTCGACTATCTCTCTATCTATACCTCGCGGCATAATCCCTAATTTTCTCCACAACTCCACTCTTTTCTTGGGCGCTCTTGAGGCAAATTTCAGCTCGCCATGCTGCTGTCCGAATTCAGAAAGCGCCTTTTCAGCAATCTCCTTGGCTATCTCAATATCTGACTTTCCATCCACAGGAATCTCATATATATGGGCAATCTCTATAAGTTTTACTCTGTCAGATATACCATAATCATGCGCCTCTCCGTTAGCCACAAGCGACAACGTATGAGCCACATCCCTGCCATGGTCTGAATGCGCTGCTGCGCCAACCGCTATATGCTGAAGCAGATTTCTTGCTACAATAGTATCAGCATTAGCGCCGCACACCCCGACCTGCGCGCCTTCGCCAAACGGGTCTATCCTGCAAGGCCCCATCCTGCAATTCGTACAGCAGACACCCAGCTCGCCAAAGCCGCACTGCGGCTGCATCGCTTCCAGCCTGTCCCACGCAAGCTGCACAGAATCCTTTTCTGCCTGTTTTAAAATATGCTGTGACGCCTTATCTATGGATCTGTCTAAATATTTCGCCATCTCCCCTCCCGTTAACCTATTCAACCTCGTAGGTTGCCTTCGGCAACCTACGAGGTTTATCTATAATCCTGCTGCCTCTAATACTAAAGGTACCTTTTTATCCCAGCCAATAGGCATTATGTGAATACCCTGGCACATGGGTTTTAGTTCCTTTATTAGCCGCGCTGCTATCTCTATTGATTTGGCGCTTTTGTCCTGCGCTTTGTCCATCTCCTGAATGAGGCCGTCCGGCACAAACACGCCGCTGACATTCTTATTCATGAATTTTGCCATGCCTGCTGATTTTAAAAGCACGATGCCTGCGATGATCGTAGTCTTTAAATGTTTAGACGCGTCTAAAAATTTCTTGAATAGCCCTATATCGTAAATCGCCTGGGTCTGAAAAAACTGCGCGCCAGCCTCGATCTTCTTTTCCATCTTTATTACCTCTGGCTCTATAGGGTCTGCGCCTGGATTCACAACCGCGCCCGCGCAGAATTTCGGTGAGCCCTTTAATTCTTTTCCAGCCATGTCTTTTCCTGACTCGAGCGTCCTGATCGCATCCAATAGCTGCACTGAATCCATGTCAAATACAGGCTTTGCATCAGGATGATCGCCTAATGCAGGGTGATCACCTGTGAGCGCCAGTACATTCTCTATGCCCAGGACTGCCGCTGAGAGCAAGTCCGACTGAAGAGCAAGCCGGTTCCTGTCCCTGCACGTCATCTGAAACACTGGCTCCATGCCTCGCTCGACCAAGAGCCTGCATATAGCCAGGGAGCCCACGCGCATCACTGAGCTCTGCAGATCAGTGACATTTATCCCATCCACCTTACCTTTAATAAGCTCGGCGTCTTTTAGAACCTGTTCAATGTCCGTACCCTTTGGCGGCCCTATCTCAGAGGTAAGTATAAATTTTTTCGCTTTAATCTTCTCGCATAAAGACATGTTTACTCCTTTATGAGGCCGAACCTCGAACATTTAAATGTTCGAGGTTCGGCCTCGAACTTGCGCCTCAAAGCTGGAGTTTGTATGCTTCGACTAGATTTTTCATGAGCATGGCTACGGTCAGGGGCCCTACTCCGCCTGGGACAGGCGTTATATACGCGGCTCTTTCCTGCGCCTTATCGAATTCCACGTCTCCGACCAGCTTACCTTCTACTCGATTTATGCCTACATCAATAACGATCGCGCCTTCTTTTATCCACTCACCTTTTATCAACCCTGCCTTCCCAACTGCCACTATCAAGATCTCTGCCTTTTTTACAAATTCAGGCAAACTGCCTCTTTCACCTGTTGCAATGTGACACACAGTAGTAGTCACGAATTTATTTAGCAGCATTAGCGCCAAAGGTTTTCCAACTATCTCGCTATGACCTACTATAACAGCCTCTTTTCCATAAAGCTTTAGCCCTTCAATAGAATTCAATATCTCCATGCA
>JAHIRR010000336.1 GCA_018818505.1 Candidatus Omnitrophota bacterium
AATTCAAGTTTCCAAATAAAGGTGGATTATGGATACAGTTATGTTGAATAAGAAGGATGTTGTGAGAAAGTGGTATGTTATAGACGCTAATGGGAGGATTCTGGGCAGGTTAGCGGGCGAGATAGCGCTTATTTTAAGCGGAAAGCGCAAGAATAACTATACCCCGCATGTGGATAATGGTGACTTTGTAGTGGTGACAAACGCAGGCAAGGTAAAGGTAACAGGCACAAAGCTCGAGAACAAGACATACAAGCGTTACTCAGGATATCCAAGTGGTCTAAAGATAAAGAACTTAGAGACAGTTTTGAAGACAAAGCCCACTGAGGCACTGCATCACGCGGTAAAAGGTATGCTGCCTAAGAATAAACTGGGCTCAAGGATGATCACAAGGCTCAAGCTTTACGCAGGTTCAGAGCATACGCATCAGGCTCAGAACCCTGAAAAAATAAACCACAGAGAACACAGAGAATAATTATAATTTTTTCTCTGTGCTCTCTAACAATAAGTGTAGCAATCTAAGAATTTAACACTGTTTTATTAAGAAGGCAGCTTTAAAGACAGAAACTAAAAGAACAAAAAAGAAGAGCACACAGAGTGAATCTAAACAACTATTAAAAATCTCTGTGTTCTCTGTGGTTAAAAAGAAACGGGATAAATCATGGTAGAACAGAATGTAAGCATAATCTGGGCAACTGGGAGGCGGAAGTCATCTGTGGCTCGCGTGCGGCTTATGCCGGGAAATGGCGAGATACAGGTCAATAAAAAGCCTCTCGATGAATATTTTGGAAGGCCTACATCAAGGCTGGTTGTAAGACAGCCCCTGAAATCCACTAACCTGTTTGAGAAGTTCAATATAGTTGCAAATGTTAAGGGTGGTGGAAAGTCAGGCCAGGCAGGGGCATTAAGGCACGGCATAGCAAGGGCCCTGGCTAAAACAAGCGACGATACAAAGGTCTTATTGAGAAGGAAGGGTTATCTGACCAGGGATCCTCGGGCAAAGGAACGCAAGAAGTACGGACAGAAAGGCGCCCGAAAGAGATTCCAGTGGACAAAACGATAAAGATCTAAGTGTCATTGCGAGGCTGCCGAAGGCAGCCGAAGCAATCCCTTTTTTGAGATTGCTTCGCTTCGCTCGCAATGACAAAACGACTGAACGCCTATCCTGTCATTTTCCGACGAGAAAATAGATTGACATGATAGGCGTTTTTATTTAAAATGAGGACGTGACTTATGGAACGAAGCCCCGCCCTTTCTGTGAAAGGGCGGGACGAAGTGAACATAAGTCACTGTCCGAATTTATCCCGCCCTTTTGTTTAAGGCGTTTCGCTAATAAATAGGCGATGCGCAGTGTATATTGATAATGGGTTTAAAATTCGAAACGCACTAAACAAAAGGGCGGGATCCAATTCGCACAACAATTTACGTTCACTTCGTTCCGTAAATTGCGTGCTCATTGGAGGAGGAACGTATGCTAAAAGCAGGAATAATGGGAGCAAGCGGTTATGCTGGCGAAGAGCTTCTTAGGATTTTATTAAATCATCCTGAAGTTAAAATCACAGCAGTTGCCGCTAAGATAGATACTGTACCAATATATAAGCTATATCCATGGCTAAAGGCCGCGCTTGACTTAGAGTGCGCTGACATGAGCGCAGATGAGGTAGCTAAGATGAGCGATGTAATTTTCTTAGCGCTTCCGCACAAGGTCTCTATGCAGTTTGCGCCGATATTTTTAAAAAAAGGCAAAAAGGTCATAGACCTTAGCGCAGATTTTAGATTAAGAGATGTAGATGTGTACGAGAAATGGTATGTGAAACACCAGTGCCCTGACTATGTTAAGACGGCAGTTTATGGCCTGTGCGAATTTTATAGAGATGAGATTAAAAAGGCAGACCTGATCGCAAATCCAGGGTGCTATCCAACAAGTATTATTTTTGGCTGCGCTCCGCTTTTAAAGAAAAAAATAGTGGACACAGATTTTATTGTGTGTAATTCAGCCTCAGGCGTAAGCGGCGCAGGCAGGGTCCCAAGTCAGGCGCTTATGTTTACGGAATTGCAGAATAGTTTCAGGGCATACAAAATAAATAGCCACAGGCACATGCCTGAGATAGATCAGGAGCTGAGTGTTGTCAGCGGGGCTAAGATAGCAGTGAATTTTGTGCCGCATCTTGTGCCAATGGAAAGAGGCATACTCTCTACGATTTATTTGAGGCTAAAAAAGAAGATAACTACAAAAGAGGCTGTGAAGCTATATAAGGATTTCTATAAAGGTGAGTATTTTATAAGGGTAATGGACGAGGGAGCGTTGCCTGACACAAGGAATGTAGCAAGGCTTAATTTCTGTGACATAGGAGTGCAGGCGTTCCTTGAGAAAAACACAATAGTAGTTACAACTGCTATTGACAATCTCGTGAAGGGCGCAAGCGGCCAGGCAGTGCAGAATATGAATATCATGTATGGATTTGAGGAGAAATTAGGTTTATAATATTTTTTTAAACGCGAATACACGCAAATCCAACGCGAATATTCGCGAATATCAGCGCTTGATTCGCGATAATTCGCGTTAAAATGTATTAAAATATAAAAATGAAAACAATCAAAGGAATAACATCACCAGAAGGATTTAAGGCAAGTACAATAAGCTGCGGGATAAAGAGGAGCAAGAGAGATGATCTGGCTTTGCTTTATTCAGAGGTGCCGTGTCTCTGCGCAGCTACCTTTACTACCAATAAGATGAAGTCAGGTTCTGTTGTCCTGGCTGAGGACAGGGTAAAAAATGGCATTGCTCAGGCAGTTATAGTAAATAGCGGCAATGCAAACTGCTGTGTTGGGAAAAAAGAATTAAGGGATGCTGAAGATATGACTGGCGTGGCTGCAAGAAGCCTGGACTTGGATCCAAGTCATGTTTTAATCGCATCAACTGGTATTATAGGCAGGCCTTTGCCGATAAAAAAGATCAAGTCCATGATAAGCGCTTTAGTAAAAGGGCTAAAGAAGGCAAATGGCCCAAAGTTTGCTAAGGCGATCATGACTACAGATACTGTGCCAAAAGAGACAGTAATAGAGATAAAGATAGGCCCCACAAAGGTAAAGATAGCTGGCGCTGTAAAAGGCGCTGGCATGATATGTCCTGACATGGCGACCATGCTCGCGTTTTTTACTACAGACGCGGCGATCGAGAAAGGCGCATTGAGGCTAGCGTTTAAAGAAGCTGTGGCTGATTCATTCAACAGGATCACGATTGATGGTGACATGTCTACGAATGATAGCGCCATAATATTTGCAAATGGGCTTGCAGGCAATAAGACCATAAAGAAAAATAGCGTCAGCTACTTTAAATTCTTTAATGCATTAAAGAATGTCGCAACAGAGCTTGCGAGAAAAATGATCCTTGATGGCGAGGGAGCCACTAAATTTGTGGAAATAGTTATTAAAGGCGCGAAGACACAGAAAGATGCTGATACTATCGCAAGGCATGTCGCTGATTCAAGCCTTATTAAGGCAATGATCGCGGGAGGGGACCCAAACTGGGGAAGGGTAGCCGCAAGCGTAGGCTCAGCAGGTGTTAAGATTAATAAGAATAGAGTTGATATATATATTGGAAACAAATCAGCAATGAAAAACGGCGCAGGCGTGAATAAGTCATTAGGCGCGCTTAAGGGAAAAGAGGTAAAGATAATAGTCGATCTAAAATCTGGAAGATCATCCAGCAAGATCTGGACGTGTGACTTAACAGAGGAATATGTAAGA
>JAHIRR010000337.1 GCA_018818505.1 Candidatus Omnitrophota bacterium
AACTAAAAGAAAGAATATTAACTACTATAAAAGGGGGCACACGAAGCTATGGGGTTTTAGGTGCAAAGGCAGCTTTGGAATTGAACATAGTTTCAGAAAAGGATATAAAGAAAGCCCTTATAGAATCCATGAGGAAAGGCCGTTCTTCGGCAGGTAGATTTGCCGCCATTTATACCTTACTTTCATTATTTAGAGAAAAACTTGGAGATTTACAATTTCAAGAGATGTATTTACCTTGTAGAGCCTTGCTGACAGCTTCCTAAACATGCAGACATTATTATTTATTGGAAACAGGAAGTTCGTCTGGAACCTGAGAAAGCAATAGAAGCGTTAAAAAGAGCGCCTCATAGCAGAAACTTATAAATACATATCTTTACATTTAAGGTCTTGCTTTAAATGTAAAGTTATCTTGCTGTTTTAAGCTAAAAGCAGACCTGAGAGCGAATTGAAAATTTAGGCTTTTATTTTGTGTTTTGGTGGTTTATTTTGTCACATTTTATGAGACAAAAAGGCCGAAAACTGTTCGACCCCGACACCTATGGTGTCGGGTAAGTTTTTTCGGCCCCACCAAAATACAAAATAAAAGACGACCCCGTAAGGGGTAAATTTTCAGCTGAGCGACAGGTCTGCTTTTAGCTTAAAACTGTCATGCGATTATTTAAATAGTGTAATAATATATTTGCGTCTATATTGCTTATATAGTAGAATAGGCGATATGGTGAAGCGGTTGTGGGATAGAGGATGGATACCAGCTCTTATTATAATGGGAGCTGGTTTTTATTTGTTTAGCGTATCCTGGCTCAGGTGGGGAAGCCTGTTGATTGATACAGGGAGAGAGCTCTATGTCCCGTGGAAGATCCTTTCTGGCAAGATGCTTTACAAGGATATATTTTATGAATTCGGCCCTTTTTCACCATACCTGAATAGCCTTCTGTGCATGATCTTTGGCGTTCATATGCGCGCTTTTATAATAAGCGGCACGCTAACAGCTATTCTCATGTGCGTGCTCTTATACAAGACATCCCGCATATTTTTAAACGCGGCCTTTTCAACGCTATGTGTGCTTACCTTTCTTTTTGTATTTGCGTTCAGCCAACACTATGAGGCAGGCATATTCAACTACATCATCCCCTATAGCTATGCCTCGATCCATGCTATAACGCTGGCGTTTTTAGCCTTATTTTTCTACTACAAGAGCCGCACATATCTGGCCAGTTTATTCATAGCGCTTTTGCTGATTACCAGAGTGGAAGTAGGCATCATGCTTATCATCTCAGTATTTATTGGCATAATTCTTGAGCGCAAAAACCAGCATAACCTTAAAAAGATAGCAGCCTATTGCGCCCTTCCGATTCTTTTCGCAGGCCTTGTCTACGGCCTTTTCGCCATTATTACAAAAACTACTATATCAAATAAGGATGTCCTTTTAATAAATCTGAATATAAAAGGCCCTCTTGCAGGAGATACATTCGGCACATCTGAGTTATGGAAGAATATTTTAACTATACTAAAGACATTGTTATATTATATAGGCGCAAGCGCTGTATTTTTTTTCGCAGGCTGGGCCCTGTCTCTAGTAAAAAATATTTCAAAAGTAAAGAGGCCTATTATCAGCATTGGAGTGACATTTCTTGTCGCTCTTGCAACTATTTTATTTCAGAGGAAATTCTTCCCCTGCCGCATGCAGTATCTATGCGCACCCATTATCTGCGGCTTAGTTTTTATTATTGGAAAACGGAGATATCTGGCAAAGGGCGAGAAGAAAGACCTATTTTTAGCAGTTTTTTCCATTTTTTCACTTATTTTATTGGCGCGCATATTTTTTAATGTCGGGGCAGAACATAGCGGCTTTTATTTACTTCTGCCTGGAATGCTATGTTACTATGTTTTTTTTCTGGCCATAGTCCCGGTCATATCGCGGCGAAAAGAGATGAGAGCTTTTTATAGAGTTGCTTTTACGATTCTATCGATCTCGTTCATTATGGCGCATGTGCCCATATCATTTTACATGTACAGGGCTCGCACAATGGAGATATCTTCTCCAAGGGGTTCGATGCGGGTGCGGCCTGGCTATTATAGGTGCAAACAATTACTGGAGCATCTTCGTGAAAACACAGATCCATCTGAATCTCTTGTAGTATTTCCAGAAGGCCTGACCTTGAATTTTCTTTCTGAAAGAGAGAGCCCGATGCACCAGTATGCCTTTTTGCCACCCTTGTTTTTAAACCCGGATTTTGAAAAAGGCGTAATTAAGGAGCTCGAAGAGGATAATGTAACATACGTTGTTATCCTGAGAAGGTTAACTTCGGAATTTGGAGCTGCGCGGTTCGGAATAGATTATGCGCAGGGTATCATACGCTATTTAGCAGACCATTATGCGGTCGAACAACAGTTTGGGCCGTGGCCCTTTACCAGCAACGAGTTTAGTCTTGTGCTTTTGAAGAAAAAAGATACCACAGAGGGCACAGAGAAAAACTATAATTAAAAAAGCTCTGTGTGCTCCAGTATCTTTAGTAAAGATATAAAGACTTTTTTAGTTTAAAAATACAAAGGTTTTTGTTAAGTAAGCATTGGGCAGTAAAAGGTATAATAGAGTGCACAGAGGGAATTATAAAAAATCTCTGTGTTTTCTGTGGTATATTTTAAAATTCCTATGAAGAAAAAGATACTTATAGTTAAGATGGGATTTACGGAAACTATTGATAGAAGGATCTCCGTTGAAAACGTCAGTCTTGGTGATGTCTTCAGGACAACAGCAATACTCCATCTATTCAAGAAAGACCAGGTAAGCTGGCTTACTACTAAAGAAGCTAGTCCTCTTTTGGCAGGCAATCCTTACATAGATAGGTTGCTGATTTATGATTTGAGTACTAGCCTGCAGCTTAAATCCGAGCAGTTTGACATAATTATAAATCTGGAAAAGGTCCCGGGCGTGTGCGCCCTAACAGACTCTATAAACGCATGGAAGAGGTATGGCTTTAGATTTGATGTAAAAAAGGGAACAGCCCATGCGTACGAGCATTCATATGAGGCAGTGGCAAATTCTGAAGATCCAGCCTTGCGCAAAAAGATGAAAAAGAACTGGGCCCAGATGCTTTATGAAATGGTAGGGGCAAAGTGGTCAGGGCAAGGCTATATCCTGGCATATAAACCAAAGACCAGCGAGAAGTTTGATATAGGATTTAATGCCAGGGTTGGGAGGCGCTGGCCAAACAAGGCGTGGCCAGAAGAGCACTGGAAGAGATTGGAGAAATTAATAAGTGGAAGGTATTCGATTTCATATCAGCAGTCGCTATGCGACATAAATGGCTACATTGACTGGCTCAATAGCTGCAGGCTTATTATTACAAATGATTCATTGGGATTGCATCTTGCAATTGCCCTGAAGAAGAAGGCTATCGCGCTTTTTGGCCCTACTTCGGAAAAAGAGGTATACATGTTTGACAATGGCCAAATAGTAAGGCCATCAAAAAAACTCAAGTGCATACCTTGTTTTAGCACGCGTTGCAAATATAATCGATCCTGCATGTACATGATAAAACCAGAAACCGTATACAGGAAAATAGAAAAGACTCTGCAAAAGTAGGCTGTAATATGACAAAGACTTTTAAGAATATCTTGGTTACTGGCGGCGCAGGTTATGTGGGCGCAGTGCTTGTGCCAGAGTTATTAAGAAATGGCTACCGGGTAAAGGTGCTTGATCTCTATCTATTCGGTGATCATGTGCTGGATTCAGTAAAGAATAACCCTGATCTGAAGCAGATAAAAGGCGACATAAGAGATGAGGGATTATTACAAAAGGAAATAAAGGGCATGGATGCAGTAATACACTTAGCCTGTATATCTAATGACCCGAGTTTTCAGTTAAATCCCGCTCTTGGCAAATCCATTAACTATGATGCATTTTTGCCTTTAGTCAGGATATCAAAAGACTCAGGCCTCAGGCGTTTTATATATGCGTCAAGTTCAAGCGTGTACGGTGTAAAAAAAGAAGAGAATGTCACAGAGGAACTGAGATTAGAGCCTATAACCGAATATTCGAAATACAAGGCCTTATGCGAAGAGGCATTACTTGAGGAAACCGCCCCTGATTTTACAACCCTTATTTTTAGGCCTGCTACAGTATGCGGTTATTCACCCAGGCAGCGCCTGGACCTGACAGTTAACATACTCACTAACCATGCAGTAAATAAAGGCGTGATCAATGTCTTTGGAGGAGAGCAAAAAAGGCCAAACATTCACATGAAGGACATGGTCAGGGCATATTTATTAGCCCTGACATTGAAAGATAGCCTGATCTCAGGTAATATCTTTAATGTAGGGTATGAGAATTATAAGATAAAAGAGATCGCAGAGATGGTCAGGAATGTAGTGGGCAAACACATAGAAATAAAGATCTCTTCTACAGATGATCCGAGGTCTTATCATATATCCTCTGAAAAGATCGCGAGGGTCCTTGGCTTTAGGCCAGGACATTCTTTAAAGGAGGCGATTTTGGACCTGGTCAAGGCATTCAAGGACGGAAGGATCATTGATCCTCTTGAAAATGCGCGTTATTATAACATAAAAACAATGCTGGCCAAAGACATGCAATAATGGATAGCAAGACTTATATCTCTTTACTTAAAAAGATGCTCAGGATAAGGATGGTAGAGGAAAAGATAGTAGAGCTCTATCCAGAGCAGGAGATGAGATGCCCCACGCATTTATATATAGGGCAGGAGGCAGTGAGTTCTGGGGTGTGCCAGAATCTCAGAAAAAGTGACTACGTATTCTCCAGTTATCGCAGTCACGGCGCCTATATTGCAAAAGGTGGCAGCGTTAAAGAATTATTTGCAGAGTTATACGGGAAAAAGACAGGCTGCTCAAAGGGTAAGGGCGGCTCAATGCACATTGTTTCTAAAGATGTAAATTTTATGGGCACCTCTGCCCTGGTAGGCGGAGTTATGCCAATAGCAGCTGGTACAGCCCTGGCATCTTCTATAAAGAAGGACAAAAAGATATCAGTTGTATTCTTCGGCGATGGCGCTTGTGAAGAAGGCGTCTTTCACGAGACATTAAATTTTGCAGCATTAAAGAAATTGCCCGTTATTTTTATATGCGAAAATAATTTCTATGCAACACAGACGCATCAATCGACCAGGCAGTCCGTGGATAATATTCATAAAAGGGCTAAGATTTATAATATGCCAGGCGTTAGAGTGAATGGGAATAATGTGCTGGAAGTGTTCAAGGTTTCAAAGGGATTCATAGAGAATGCGCGCAGGGGCAAAGGCCCGGCCCTGGTTGAATGCAGGACATACAGGTGGCTTGAACATGTAGGCCCTTATTTTGACTATGAATTAGGATATAGAAGCAAGGCCGAGTTAGACAAATGGATGCAAAAGTGCCCTTTAAAGACATACGAAAACATGCTTATAAGAAAGAAAATTATTTCTAAGAGGGCGTTGCGTGGAGTGAGGGCGCGGATTGAAGAAGAGATACAAGAGGCAGTGTGCTTTGCAAAAAATAGCCCATTTCCTGATGATAAGGAGATACATAAAGGTGTCTACAAATAAAAACGTGAGACAGATCACATATTGCCAGGCGATCAATGAAGCCCTGACTCAGCTTATGGAGAGACATAAAAATATCTTCATAATGGGGCTTGGCGTAGATGATCCAAAGAGGATCTTTGGTTCTACGACAGGGCTCTCAGAGAGATTTGGAAAAAGGCGCGTATTTGAAATACCTATTTCAGAAAACGCTGTAACTGGCGCGGCTATTGGCGCCTCACTTTGCGGTATGCGACCGATAATGACGCACCAGAGGATGGACTTTATGTTTTATGCCTTCGATCAGATTATAAACCACGCTGCAAAGTGGCGCTATATGTTTGGCGGAGTGTTTTCTGTCCCCATAACTATACGCAGTATTATAGGCCGTGGATGGGGTCAGGGTTCTCAGCACTCTCAGAGCCTGCAGTCCTTATTTGCGCACATACCAGGATTGAAGGTGGTTATGCCCAGCACTCCATACGACGTCAAAGGATTGCTGATCTCCAGCGTATTGGATAATAATCCTGTTATATTCATTGAGCACCGGAGATTATATGACGAGATTGGTATGGTGCCTAAGAGATTTTACCGGATACCATTAGGAAAAGCCAAGGTACTAAAGAAAGGCAAGGATTTGACCATAGTGGCGACTTCACAGATGGTGATGGAGGCGGAGAAGGCTAGCCAGAAACTTTTGAAATGCAAAATAGATGCCGAGGTAATTGATCTACGGACAATAAAGCCCTTAGATGAAGATATTATTTTTAGTTCCGTAAAGAAGACAGGCAGATTGATTGTGGCTGATGCTGGTTGGAAGAATTGCGGGATATCATCTGAGGTTGCAAGTCGCGTAGCGGAGAATGTATTTCGGTATCTCAAATCTCCTGTCGAGAGAATTACCTTTGCAGATACCCCTGCGCCTGCAAGTGCTGCGCTTGAAAAGGTATTTTACCCGGATTGCGAAGATATGGTTTACGCTGCTAAAAAATTAATATCAGGCAAAAAAATAAAAAGAAGGAAAATAGAGAAGTCAATAGTTGACGAAAAATTTACCGGTCCTTTTTGAAGAATAAATTTAAAAATGAAGATTGCATTTTTACAGGAAACAGTTAACCAAAATATCGGGATAATGTATCTTTCCTCCATCTTGAAAGCCCAAGGCCACGATTGCGAGTTGTTTGTTAGGTCCCTGGAGAAAAACAATTTTTTCAGAGCAGTCAAGTCTTATAAACCAGATATTTTGGGCTTTAGTGTTATTACTGGTTCACATCATTGGGCCTTGCGGACGGCTAGTCGTTTAAAGGCG
>JAHIRR010000338.1 GCA_018818505.1 Candidatus Omnitrophota bacterium
ACGACGCTTCTTGCGGTCACATCTATTTTCTTATTTGGCGGAGAAGTGCTTAGGGATTTTTCCTTTACGCTACTCATAGGAATAATCTCAGGTATATATTCGACGATCTACATCGCAGCGCCGCTCGTAATCTTCTGGCACGCCAAACGCGCCAGATAATATGGATAATTTTTCGAAAATCAGGCGCATACTGATACTGATCCTTGCCTTAAACTGGCTTGTTGCGCTCAGCAAAGTCATTTACGGACTTATTACAAAGTGTGCCTCTATGACTGCTGATGGAGTACATTCATTCGGAGACGGGGCATCCAACATAATAGGCCTCGTCGGTATATGGGCGGCATCCAAACCCATAGACGATGACCATCCATACGGCCATAAAAAATTCGAGACCTTTGCCACGCTGGGCATAGCAATCATACTTTTTTTAGCAGCGATCGAGATCTTTAGGGAAGCGATTTCAAGAGTATTCCATCCTGTAGTGCCTGATGTGACCAGCCTTAGTTTTATAATCATATTTGCCACAATGGTCGTTAACATATTTGTAATGCGATATGAGCATCGCAGAGGCCAGGACCTATCCAGCGACATATTGATATGCGATTCTTTGCATACAAAAAGTGACATCTTTGCCTCATTGGCAGTGATAGTCACTCTTATTTCGATAAAGGCGGGTTTCGCTTTTCTGGATACGATTGTCGCGAGCGTCATAGCGCTTTTGATCGCAAAATCAGGCATTGAGATCTTGAGAAGAAGCTCTAATGTCTTATGTGACGCGAATGTGCTGGCAAGATCAAAGATTGAGAATATCGTAGGCGGGATACCAGGCGTAAAATCCGCCCACAAGATAAGGACAAGAGGGCGCAAGGATGATATACACGTAGACCTCCACGTAATTATCGACGCAAAAATGCATGTCGATGATGCCCATAAGTTAAGCCACAAAATAGGAACAGTTCTTAAGGAAAAGATACCTGGAATAACAGACGTTATCGTGCATATGGAGCCATCAGAATGAAACGCTGGAACATCGAACAATCCGACCCGGTCGCCCAGAAAGAACTTAGCGATAACCTTGTCATTTCTCCGATCATCTCCCAGTTATTGATAAACCGAGGGCTGTCCACCGTTGATAAGGCCAGGACATTTTTAAATGGCGACATCTCAGAATTATATAATCCATTTTTAATGGAAGGCGTGCACGAGGCAGTCTGCCGCATAAAGAGGGCCATTAAAAACAAAGAAAAGATCCTTATTCATGGCGATTATGATGTGGATGGCGTAACATCCGTTGTGCTGTTCGTATTTATATTGCGTCATTTTGGCATAGAGCCAGAGTATTATATACCTGACAGGATCACTGAGGGCTATGGCCTGAGCGAAGCGGGAGTCGAGAGGGCAATAGAGATCAATGCGGATCTAGTGATCACTGTAGACTGCGGCATTACCAGCTTCGAAGAGGTAAAGACGCTTAACAGTCACAATATAGATGTTATCATAACTGACCATCATGAAGTGCCAAAGGTCTTGCCGCCCGCGTATTCCATTGTAAATCCTCATCGTAAAGATTGTTTGTACCCTGACAAGGATCTTTCAGGTGTAAACATTGCCTTTAAATTATGCGAGGCATTATGTATAGAACTTGGCAGTAAAGAAATATGGAAGCATCTGGACCTTGTCTCGCTAGGCACGATTTCAGATGCAGCGCCTCTTGTCGGAGAGAACAGGATCCTCGTCAAAGAGGGATTGAAGTTACTTAAAAACGGCAGTTCCAATAAAGGCATCAAGGCGCTTATCCAGGCGAGCGGATTAAAGAAAAAAGAACCTGGCTCTTTTGAGATAGGTTTTATTTTAGGGCCGAGGATAAACGCGGCAGGCAGGATCGGCTCAGCAGATACTGCCGCAAGGCTTTTATTGACGGCTGATCCCGAGGAAGCAGATATCCTGGCAAAGAGGCTGAATGAAGCCAATCGCGAAAGGCAAAAGATAGAAGGCCTGACGTTAAAAGAGGCGATTTCAAAGATAGACAAAGATATAAATTTCAAAGAGCATAAGATCATAGTGCTAGACAATGAAGATTGGCATACAGGCGTAATAGGAATAGTCGCGTCCAGGATATCAGGCAGATTTTATAGGCCTACGATTTTAATATCAACAAAGGATGGTGTAGGAAGGGGTTCTGGAAGATCGATCGAGACTTTTCATTTATTTGAAGCTCTTTCAGGATGTGGGGATGTCTTAAAAGGATTCGGAGGACATAAGTATGCCTGTGGCCTGACTATTTTAGAAAAGAATCTGACTCAGTTCAGAAAGATAATAAACGAGATCGCCAGTAATGTCCTGAGCGCTGAGGACCTTATCCCGAGCCTTGACATTGATATGGAAATACCATTGAGTGAAATAACTGATAGCGTGGTCGAGGAGATGGCTCGGCTTGAGCCTTTTGGAGAAGGCAATCCTCAGCCTGTATTCTGTTCCAGGAATCTGAAATTGGCGCGGCTGCCAAGGATATTAAAGAACGAACACATTAAATTATGGATAAAAGATAAAGACAGGACATTCGAGGCAATAGGATTTGGCCTTGTCAAGAATACTGATATAGAGATCATTCTTAAAAAATACCCTGAATTCGACCTGGCCTATACTATTTCTTTTAATTCCTGGCAGGGTGTGAACACTACCCAGCTTAAGATCAAAGATATCAAGCCTTCTTTATAAAACGCGAATATACGCAAATCTAACGCGAATTATCGCAAATAACTTATTCGCGAGTATTGGCGTTGGATTCGCGAGAATTCGCGTTAAAAATATTAAGCTTTTTGAATCTTGCCAGCCTTGATACAGGAGGTACAGACCTTCAGCCGCTTGGGAGTGCCTTTTTGAATAACATGGACAGTCTGTAGGTTTGGCAGGAATCTTCTCTTGGTAATACCTGTTGTCTTCAGGCCAACGCCGCCTTTTTTCTTCGCAAGACCGCGTCTTGCAATACTGCTTCCAGCCCTTGGCCCTTTTCCGCAAATCTCGCATCTACGTGACATATTTTACCTCTCATTTTAGTGTTGAATTGGAGTTAAAATAATAGCATAATATAGAAAACTATGCAAGAGAAAATTAAACGTGTTTATAAACTCATGGAATCCTGCAGACTTTGTCCTCGCAACTGTGGCGTGAATAGGCTTAATGGCGAGAAGGGCTTTTGCAAGGCTGGTCTTTTGCCAATGGTCTCGAGCTTCCACGCGCATTTTGGAGAAGAGCCGCCGATCTCTGGCCGCAATGGCTCAGGCACGATATTTTTCACGCACTGTAGCTTGAGATGTGTATTTTGCCAGAATTATCCTATAAGTCAGTTAGGTGAAGGGAGAGAAGTTAGCATAGATGAGCTTTCCAGCATGATGCTTAACCTGCAAAAACAGGGTTGTCACAACATAAACTTTGTCACACCCACGCATTACATGCCGCAGATCTTAGAGGCAGTGTTTATTGCAAAGGAACGCGGCTTAAAGGTACCGCTTGTATATAATTGCGGCGGCTATGAATCAATCGAGGCACTCAAAATATTAGACGGCATAATCGATATCTACATGCCAGACATGAAATATTCAGACAATAAAGCAGCGAAAAAATACTCATTCGCTCCGGATTATCCCGAGGCTTCTAAAAAAGCAGTCAGGGAAATGCATCGCCAGGTAGGCGACCTGAAAATAATAAAAGGCATTGCCAGAAAAGGCCTTTTAATAAGGCATCTTGTCTTGCCTAATGGCCTTGCAGGAAGCGAGGCTATAATAAAGGAGTTATCCCCGAAAACATATATAAACCTCATGGCCCAGTATTATCCCTGTCACCATGCTTTTAAATTCCCAGAAATCTCCCGTCGTATCACCCGCCGCGAATATACAGATGTCATGAAAATAGCAAAGCAAAAAGGCCTATCCAGAGGCTTCCGCCAAGTCCTCCAAACCATAGACCGCGCCCGCATCCCCGAATGGACCGACAATCTTAAAGAGTAATACCCCTCACCCCAACCCTCTCCCCATCTGCAAAAGGCAGATGGGGAGAGGGAGTCACGTGAAGATCCCCCTCCCCCGAAGGGGGAGAGGGTTAGGAAGGAATGCTAATATTAGTGGCAGTTTGTAGGAATGATATATAGGGAGGGATAAAAAAACAGGCAAAGTTCCTCAAAGATAGGGTAGAATATATTTGATATTGATATAATCCCCTATCAAAGAAAGGAGGAACAAATGCC
>JAHIRR010000339.1 GCA_018818505.1 Candidatus Omnitrophota bacterium
ATAAGGTAAATGATGAAAAGGTGAAGACTATTTTAAAAGATGTAAAGTCCACATTGGAGCTCATAGATAAAGAGGTATATAAAGGTAAAGAGATCACCTCCGCAATATTAAAAAGGGCAAAGGCAAAGGTGGAATTTCAAAAAGTGGATGTGTGTAAGCTGATTGAAAACGCGTACCGTCTTGTTCTCATAAGTCATTCGCGGTCAGGGGTCGGAGGGTTTAAGGAGCCTAAGTTTAAATTGAAACCTTTAAACGATATACCGCTTATATTCGGGAGCGAGGCGCTCCTGCAGGACTGTTTTTATAATCTAATAGATAATGCGTTTGATGCGATAGGTGATGCCTTGAAAGAAAAATCCGGGATTATGACCCAGGGCGAGGTAATCGTAGACTTAAAGAGAGAAGACAACGCGCTTACAATCCAAGTAAAAGACAATGGCATAGGTATTACAAAGGAAAACCAGAGAAAACTTTTCACACCTTATTTTACAACAAAGGCCACCTCAAATAAAGGGAGCGGCCTGGGATTATATGTGATAAGGGATTTTGTCGAAATGCACGGCGGTTTAATAAGGTGCGAGTCTGAATATGGCAAGAGTACGACTTTTATCGTTAGATTACCTATAGAGAAAAGAAAAAAGAAGAGGGAGGGGTAATGCACAAGATACTTATTGTGGATGATGAAGAGGCCTTGGTAAAAAATATAGCGGATTTTTTAGCGGTAAAAGGGCACGAGGTTTTTACGTCTACAGACGGGGATTCAGGGCTTGAGTTATTGAAGAACCATAGCCCGCATCTTATGGTTTTGGACCTGCATTTAAAAGAAGGGCCAACAGGCACGCAGATCTTAAGGGTGGCAAAGATGCTGAAGCCGGATTTAAAGGTGATCATGTTTACTGGTTTTGGAGAAGAGGATGACGCAAAGGATGATTGTCTTTCGCTTGGGGCAGATGCCTTTTTAAGCAAGCCTACATCATTGAAAATTCTAACAGAGACCATAGAAAAACTACTGGCATAAGTTACCTCTTCCACCTCGTAGGTGGAATTAATTCCACCTACGAGGTGGAAGAGGTCTAAATTGGAGGGAAAATAAGTGGAGGATACAGTGCTTAGTCCATTGAGAAAAGAGTTTCACAGCCTGAATAACTGGCTTAACAAGATTACGATGGTGTCAGGCCTGACAAGGTATGAATTAGAGACAAAAGGCCTTGATCCAGAGAAGTTAGAAGACGAGAAGAAGAGACTCGTACAGCTTTTAAATGATTTTGAAGGCTATGCCCTGAAGATGGGCGAGATATTGAAGGTCTTAAGAAAGGAATTGACCAAGGGATGATATACATATACACACAGATGAACACAGATGAAAAGATACAAGATGATCACAGATAAAGCTATCTGCGATCATCTGTAAAGCCTTGCAATTGCCATGTAATCTGTGATCATCTGTGTATTAACGAGCAAAGCGAGTTAATTAATGAGTAAGAGGATATTAATAGTCGATGATGAAGAGGTTATTGCCTTAACACTGAAGGATCTCTTTATTTCAAAGGGTTATGAGGTCGGCGCTGTCTTCTCGGGCCAGGATGCAATAAGATATTTGAATGAACGCAAGTTTGATTTGATCCTCCTGGACATCCAAATACCGGATGTAAGCGGCCTGGAGGTCCTAAAGGCGGCAAGGAAGACGCATCCTGACGTCAAGACTGTTGTGCTTTCAGGTTTTCTGGATGACTATAAGGAGGAGATAGAAAGAATAGGGTGCGACGCTGTTTTAAACAAACCTTTTTCAGTAGCGACACTTGCGAGCATCGTAGAGATGACCCTTTCTCAAAAGAAATATGATAGAGAACGTTTTTCAGCGCTTGCCAGAGATTCCAATATTTTGACCAGGGCAAGGCTTCTTTTTATAGAGCCGAACAGGATAATGTACAGTCCAAAGCTGGCATATTTCCAGGACGAGGAGCGCTGTAAAGGCGTATATCAGCTGGATGCTGCCTTTACAAAAGAAGAGGTCCTGGAAAAGATAAAGACGTTTAAGCCTAATATTGTTTTAAGTGATATAGGGATGTTCAGGGTGTATGACCTGGCTGAAGGATTCGCGAAACTGCCAGATCCACCAAAGGATGTAATACTTTATGGCATGCCGCCAAAGGCTGGAGACAAACATAAGATAGGGGCGGCCTCTTTTATAGGAGGGTTGTTTGATCCAGCTACTATTGAATTAGCGCCAGAGGAGATGGATAAGCTCGGCAGGATTGTGCGCGCCACAGCCATAATGCACAATCTGTATATAGAGCCTGAGAAGGTTGAGAAAAAAGTCCTTGTTAAAAAACGGCATTTGATCGGTCGTAAGCTTATTTTCTGGATCATCTTTACGCTTGTATTTTTTGGCTTTATATCCGCGGTGTTTCATATACAGCAGGCCCTTTATAATAGATTTGACTGGGCGCGTCACATTCAACTAGTAGCTATCTTGATCATAGTGTTTTCAATAAGGCCGCTGGAATGGATTCTAATAAGGCTGACAGACAGATTTTTATTCCAGAAGAGGTTTTCATATGAGCGCATGCTGATACAGGCGAGTAGCGGCATGGTGCTCATAACAGACCTTCAGAAACTGATAAATCTAATAGCGCGCATTGTGAAAAAATACATGCGTTCAAGCAGTGTTTGCATGTTTTTATATGACGAGAAAACGCGCGACTTTGTTTTAAGGTTTCGTCGAGGCGATAACCAGGGCCTGGAAGGATGTATTTTAGGGAGTGATCATCCAGTGCCTGTGTGGTTAAAAAAAGAAGCGAAGCCGCTTTTGTACACAGGTGTGGGCGCTGGAGAAAAGAAGCTAAAGCGTGAATTGAAAGGGTTGGATTGTCAGGTTTGCGTGCCGAGTTTCTGGAATAATGAGCTGGTTGGTTTTTTGATCCTGAGCGAAAAGCTCTCAGGTGATCCTTATACAAGTGAAGAGATCAACTTGCTTTCCACTCTTTCAAACGAGGTCGCTATTGCCATAGAGAACGCGAAGAATTTTCTTAAGTTAGAAAAGCTAAGGGAGAAAGAAAAAAAGAGCCATTTTGAGACAGTGCTGGCGTTGGCCAAGACTGTGGATGAGAAGGATTCTTATACACGCGGGCACCTGGATGAAGTTACAAAGTACGGGATGATAGTCGCGAATGAACTCTCTGATCCGCAAAAATCAAGTATTGATATGGAGGAATTAAAGGTCGCGCTTCTCTTACATGATATAGGCAAGATAGGCGTGCCTGACGCTATATTGAATAAAAAGAAGAAACTTAGTCCTGAGGAGTGGGGCATAATGAAGCAGCACTGTGATGTGGGCGCCAGGATCGTGGAGCCTGTTGCTAAATTAAGAAAGGTAGCTGTTATAATCAAGCACCATCAGGAAAGGTATGATGGCAGTGGTTATCCTGATGGGCTAAAGGGTGAAGAGATCCCTGTCGAGTCTCGCATAATAGCTGTTGTGGATGCATACCACGCCATGGTATCTGACAGGCCTTACAGAAAGGCATTGCCAGGGAAACAGGCATTGAAAGAGCTCAGGGATAATGTTGGCACACAGTTTGACCCTGCTGTAGTAGAGGCATTTTTCAAGGCTTGGGATAAAGGGAAGATAAGGAAGGCACAGAGACGCAGATGAAGTATATTGTTTTAGTAGGTGATGGCATGGGGGATAGGCCGCTGGAGGAATTAGAGGGCAGGACTCCGCTCGAAGTGGCAAAGACTCCTAATATGAATTTTATTGCTGAAAGAGGAAAGGTCGGGCTCGCGAACATGATACCTGGCCGCATGACGCCTGGAAGTGATATAGGGAATCTTTCCATTCTTGGATACAATCCACGGAAATATTATACTGGCAGGGGCCCTTTTGAGGCCGCGAATATGGGTATAGATATGAAGGATGACGAGGCGGCGTTTAGGTGTAATTTTGTAACTATATCAGGTGATAGGCTTGTGGATAATAGCGCTGGCAATATATCCACTGAAGAGGCTAGCTCTCTAATAGATGAATTGAATGCTAAATTAGGCACAGAGGACATAAGATTCTATGCAGGTATGAGCTATAAGCATTTGGCAATGTTTAAGTGTAGAGATCGCGAAGAATTGAAGAGTTTAATAAGAGTGAAATGCATACCACCGCACGATATTATCAACAAGAAGATGGCCAGGTATTTGCCAAAGAAGGGTGATTGCGCTGAGTTTCTAAAACAGTTAATGCAGGACTCCAGGCAAGTGCTCGCGGATCACGAGGTAAACAGGGTGCGCTTGGATTTGAAAGAGAATCCCGCAAGTATGATCTGGCTGTGGGGGCAGGGCACCAGGCCTTTTATGCCGAAATTCTCAGAACTTTATAAGGTAGAAGGTTCTGTTATTTCAGCAGTGCATCTCGTAAAAGGCATAGGCAGGGTTATAGGCCTAAAGGTAATAGATGTGCCAGGCGCGACAGGTTATTATGATACGAATTATTTGGGCAAGGCGCAGTATGCGCTCGACTCTCTTAAGGACAGGGATTTCGTGTTTGTGCATGTGGAGGCGCCTGACGAGGCTGGTCATAATGGGGATCTAAAGGAAAAGATCGCGAGCATAGAGAAGTTTGACAAATTTGTCGTTGGGACAGTGCTGGAGCATTTTAAATCTTCAAAAGAGGAATTTAGAATACTTGTGACCTCTGACCACGCAACGCCTATCTCTCTCAGGACGCATTCGCGCGATTATGTATGTTTTGCAATGTATGGTACTGACATAGAGCAGGACGACATCCTGTATTTTAACGAAAAAGCGGCCCGTTCGACAAAATTCCGCATTGACCGCGGCTTCGAGTTGATGGAGTTCTTCATACGGTAATCCCTTGGCACCTCCGCAACCTCGGAGGTTGCCAGCACGGCAACCTCCGAGGTTGCGGAGGTAAAGAGAAATGAATTCGCTGATAGTAATCCTAGCCTCGCTCGTGTTTCTTGGGGCCGGGTATTTTTTTTATGCCCGGATCATAGAGAGATTCTTTGAGGTAAACCCCAAAAACGTGATGCCTGCGCATGAGTATTTTGACGGCGTGGATTACGTGCCTGCCAGAAACTGGTTAATCCTTTTTAGTCATCATTTTGCGAGTATTGCTGGAGCAGGGCCTATAGTGGGGCCTATTATAGGTGTAGCGCTCTGGGGATGGTGGCCCGCGCTTTTATGGATCGTGTTCGGGACTATCTTTATGGGTGGCGTGCATGATTTCGCGACGCTGATCATTTCAGTAAGGCATAAGGGCAGGTCGATAGCAGATGTGGCAGAGAGCGTGATCTCAAAAAGGGCAAAATTAATCTTCCTGGGGTTTGTGTGGCTGGCGCTTGTTTTGGTCATAGCAGTATTCGCGTCTATATGTGCTAAGACATTGACTGCAGAGCCAAAGACTGTGGCGCCATGTTTCGGGCTTATCGGCGTGGCGCTTATCACGGGATTTATGCTGTACAGGCTGCGGATAAATATATTTTTTGCTACTGCCATAGGCCTGGCGCTTTTACTCGCGTGTATTGTTTTGGGAGATTTTTTTCCTTTAAGTCTGGCAGCAGGGCCTTGGATCGTTATTCTTTTGATCTATGCCTTTATAGCTTCTGTAGCGCCTGTTCATGTGCTTTTGCAGCCGCGCGATTATATATCAAGTTTTCTGTTATACTTTGGCATAGGCGCGGGGCTGGTGGGTATTGTCATAACTCACCCTACGATAAATACTGTTGCTTTTGGCGGGTGGACGAGCGCTGATTCAGGCTGGCTCTGGCCGATGCTTTTCGTAACTATTGCATGCGGAGCGAATTCGGGTTTTCACGCATTGGTATCGAGCGGCACGACTTCTAAGCAGCTAGTCAATGAACGTTTTGCAAAGCGCATAGGTTATGGGGGCATGGCGCTCGAGGCAGTCCTGGCGATAATAGCGCTTCTAGCGGTAAGCGCGGGACTTGGCGCGGGGAAATTATCTATAATGCTTTCAAAAGGCGGGCCAGGGCCGATAGGCGCGTTTGGCCAGGGGTATGGGGCGTTGACAGCGCCTCTTCTTTTTGGGAGAGGAAATCTTGTAGCAGTGATGATACTTAACGCATTTATCCTCACGACCTTAGATACAGCGACAAGGATATGCAGGTACTTATCCGAAGAACTTTTTAAAATAAAGAATAGATTCTTTTCTACCTTTGTGGTAATATTTACAAGTGGTCTTTTGGCCCTGAGCGGCAAATGGGGCAAGATTTGGCCTGTATTTGGAGCCAGCAATCAGCTGGTGGCAGCGCTTAGTTTTGTGGTAATATCGAGCTGGCTTTTATGTAGAGGAAAGAGCCTTAAGTTTACTTTTTTACCAGCTGTCTTTATGCTCCTTACCTCTATAGGAGCGCTTTTATACCAGACAGTACATTTTATAAAGGACAAAGAATTTTTGCTGGCAGGTGTTTCAATCGCGCTTATTGCAATGACAGGCGCGATGATTTTCGATGTTTTTACTGTAGTTAAAAAAAGAAGGGTTACCTGTTCCACCGCGTAGGTGGAATTAATTCCACCTACGCGGTGGAACAGAATTGAGGGATTTAGATGCGAAACAATTTGATCGTACAAAAATATGGCGGCAGTTCTGTTGCCAATATAGGCAGGATAAAGAATGTGGCTAAGAGGATTGCCATGTACAGGAAGAATGGCCATGGCCTTGTGGTGGTGGTTTCTGCGCTGGGAGACACTACGGATGAACTCATGAATCTTGCGCACGAGGTCACGCCTGTGCCAAGCGAGAGAGAAATAGACATGCTTATATCTACGGGCGAGCAGGTTTCTGCCTCGCTTCTGGCAATGGCGCTGCACGGGATGGGCGTGAGAGCGATATCTTTTACTGGCGCGCAGGTAGGCATTATGACAGATGGCAGTCACACGAAGGCAAGGATCATGGGTGTGGGCGCTGACAGGATAAGGGCGGAGCTGAAAAAAAGTAAGGTTGTTATTGTGGCTGGTTTTCAGGGGATCAATCCTGAGCAGGAGATCACAACGCTTGGCCGCGGAGGTTCAGATATTACAGCAGTGGCGCTTGCCAAGACGCTCAAGGCAAGGGTGTGCGAGATCTATACTGATGTGGAAGGTGTTTATACTGCTGATCCAAGGATCGTGAAAGACGCTAAGAAGCTCTCACGCATAAGCTATGAAGAGATGCTTGAGCTGGCGTCGCTGGGCGCGCAGGTTATGCAGGCGAGGTCAATGGAGGTCGCAAAGAAATTTTCTGTACCGCTGCACATACGTTCGAGTTTTAACAATAAACAGGGCACTATTATTTCTGAGGAGGTCAAGGCAATGGAAGAGGTTCTTGTTAGCGGCGTTACCGCGAATAAAGGCGAAGCAAAGGTGACTATATGTGATGTGCCTGATAAGCCAGGCATAGCAGCTGTCATATTTAGGGATCTGGCAAAGGCAGATATAAACGTTGATATGATAATTCAGAATATATCGAGGACTGGATATACAGATGTTTCTTTTACTGTGCCTCTTGCTGAGCTTGCCAGGACCAAACAGGTCATGTGCAAGATAGTGAAGGGCGTAAAGGCAAAGGGTGCGATCTACAACAATGACATTGCAAAGGTCTCCATAGTCGGCATTGGCATGAAGGGCCACTCAGGAGTAGCAGCGCAGATGTTCCATGCCCTGGCTTTAAAAAAGATCAATATAGACATGATCTCGACCTCTGAGATAAAGATATCGTGTGTGATAAAGAAGAAGCGCGCAGAAGAGGCAGTCCGGACGATTCACAAGACCTTTGGATTAGGGAAATAGGGATAGTACCATGGACAACTTCGTAAGTTACCCTCTGGGTAACTTACGAAGTTGTCCATGGTTATAAGGAGAAAGTATGCAGGAAATCAAGTTATACGATACTACATTGCGGGATGGTTCGCAGGGAGAAGGGGTTTCCTTTTCCCTGACTGATAAACTCAGGATCGCGAAGAAGCTGGATCTGTTAGGGATTCACTACATCGAGGGCGGGTGGCCTGGGTCTAATCCAAAAGACATGGCATTTTTTAAAGAGGCCAGAAAAATTAGATTTAAAAAATCTGAGTTGACCGCGTTTGGCAGCACCAAACGGGCAAAGATCAGCCCTGCAAAAGACGGGAACCTGAAGTCGCTTTTGAACTCAGGCACAAAAATAGTGACTGTGTTTGGAAAGACATGGGATCTGCATGTAGAAGGAGTTTTAAGGGTTTCTTTGCAGGAAAACCTGAACATGATCAAGGAGACAGTCGAGTACCTGAAGTCTAAAAAGCGCAGAGTATTTTACGACGCAGAGCATTTCTTTGACGGATATTTGAATAATAAGGATTATGCGTTGGAGACTTTGCGCACAGCTATGAAAGCTGGCTGTGATGAGGTCGTGTTGTGCGATACAAATGGCGGCATGATCACGTATGAGCTGGCAAGGATAGTTATGGCTGTAGTGAGTGAGTTTTGCGTGCCGCTGGGGATCCATACGCACAATGACAGCGGAATGGCTGTTGCTAATACTATTGCTGCAGTGGATGCAGGGTGCGGCATGGTGCAGGGTACTATCAATGGTTATGGCGAGCGCTGCGGGAATGCGGACCTGTGTGTTATTGTGCCAAATCTTCAATTAAAGATGGGGCGCAGGTGCGTGTCAGATTCTAAGCTGAAGGAGATTACAGAGGTTTCGCGATATGTGAGTGAGCTTTCGAACATGAAACAAAAGGATAACCAGCCTTTTGTTGGCAGGTCCGCCTTTGCGCATAAAGGCGGCGTGCATGTCGATGCAGTTATGAAAAATCCCGGTACATACGAACACGTGAAGCCAGAGTCAGTAGGGAACCATAGAAGGATCCTTATGTCAGAGCTCTCAGGCAAGACCAGCATTATCCTCAAGGCAAAAGAGATGGAGCTGGATCTTTCAAAAGAGGATCCAAAGACTAAAAAGATCTTAAGGCTTATACAGAATCTCGAGAATCAAGGGTATTATTTTGAGGCAGCTGACGCTTCATTTCAGCTCTTGATGAAAAAGGCGCTGAAAAAATACAAGCCGTTTTTCAGTCTCGAGGGTTTTAAGGTAAGCATTGAGAAAAGGGAAGACAATACCCTTATATCGGAAGCGACTATAAAGGTAAAGGTGAACAGGAAAGAGGAGCATACAGCTGCGGAGGGTGATGGCCCTGTGAATGCGCTGGATAATGCTTTGCGAAAGGCGCTAAATAAGTTTTATCCAACGCTGGCAAAGATGCACCTGTCTGATTTCAAGGTAAGGGTGCTGGATGAAAAAGCAGGCACTGCCGCAAAGGTCCGCGTGTTGATCCAGTCGCAGGACGAGCGCTCGTCCTGGGGGACTGTTGGCGTGTCCGAAAACATCATCGAAGCCAGCTGGCAAGCGCTTGTGGACAGCGTTGAGTATAAGTTGTTAAAGGATAAAAAATAATCATGTCATTGCGAGCGAAGCGAAGCAATCTCTCTTACCGTGTTTATGAGATTGCTTCGTCGCTTCGCTCCTCGCAATGACAAAACTATGAATATTCTCACCAGGTACAATCCTCAAGAAGTTGAAAAGTCTATATATTCAAAATGGGAGGCGCAAGGGGTTTTTGGCGCTAAGCCAGAACCCGGCAAAAAACCCTTTACCATAGTTATCCCGCCGCCGAATGTAACAGGCATATTGCACATGGGCCATGCATTGAATAATACTCTGCAGGATATCTTGATCCGCTGGAAGAGGATGCAGGGTTTTGCGAGCTTGTGGGTGCCAGGCACTGACCATGCTGGCATTGCCACGCAAAACGTCGTCGAGAAAAAACTTGCTAAGGAAGGTAAGAAACGAGACGATCTGGGCCGCGAGGGATTTGTAAAAGAGGTATGGAAGTGGCGCGAGGAATACGGAAATACCATTATCATGCAGCTGAAGAGACTGGGCGCCTCATGCGACTGGACAAGGACGCGTTTCACAATGGATAAAGGGCTTTCTGACGCAGTCTTGGAGGCATTTGTAAGCCTTCATAAAAAAGGCCTTATATATAGAGGAAACTATATTATCAATTGGTGCCCAAGGTGTCACACTGCCCTGTCAGACGAAGAGGCGCCGCATGTGGACACTGATGGGAAATTGTATTACATCAAGTATCCGCTTGTAGAGGGACAAGGGACAAGGGACAAGAGACAAGGGGTTACGGTTGCGACGACGAGGCCGGAGACTATGTTGGGGGATGTGGCGGTTGCGGTGAATCCGAAGGATAAGAGATACAAAAAGTTCGTTGGAAAAACATTGATCCTTCCAATAATCGGGCGCGAGATACCGATTATCGCGGATGATTTTGTGGATAAAAAGTTTGGCACAGGCGCGGTTAAGGTCACACCAGCGCATGATCCAAATGACTTTGAGATAGGTAATAGACATGACTTAGAACCTGTCCTTGTAATGAATCCTGACGCTACAATGAATGAGAATGCAGGCTCATACAATGGTAAAGATAGATTCCAGGCAAGAGAAGGGATCGTAAAAGAATTAGAGGGAAAGGGGTTGCTTTTAAAGACAGAATCGCATCATCATGCTGTGGGACATTGCTACAGATGTCACACTGCTGTGGAGCCTTATTTGTCGCGGCAGTGGTTCGTAAGCATGAAGCCGCTCGCAAAGCCAGCTATTGATGCAGTGAAGAAAGGCAAGATCAAGTTCTATCCCAAGAGATGGACCAAGGTGTATTTGAATTGGATGGAGAATATAAGAGATTGGTGTATATCTCGTCAAATTTGGTGGGGCCATCGCATTCCAGTATATTATTGTGAGACTTGCGAAGAAGTGATTGTTTCAAAGATAAAGCCAGAGAGGTGCCCAGAGTGCGGTTCTGCTAAGATACGGCAGGATGAGGATGTGCTGGACACATGGTTCTCGTCGTGGTTGTGGCCGTTTTCTACGCTTGGCTGGCCAGAAAAGACAGAAGACCTTAAATATTTTTATCCAACAGACGTTTTGGTTACTGCGCCAGAGATATTATTCTTCTGGGTGGCAAGGATGATCATGGCGGGTATGGAATTTACAGGAGAGATCCCATTTAGTGATGTTTATCTGCATGGTACAGTGAGGGATCTTACAGGCAAGAAGATGTCAAAATCGCTTGGCAATATCATAGATCCCATAGATATAATCAGTGAATTCGGCGCAGATGCATTGAGATACAGTATGATAGCCATAACAGCGACGGGCCAGGATGTTTTTCTC
>JAHIRR010000340.1 GCA_018818505.1 Candidatus Omnitrophota bacterium
CCTTTAATACATAAAACGCCATCCTCTCAGCGCTCTTTGCGCCGATGCCTGGCATTTTCTTGAAATGGTCTATCAATTCCTGCATTGACCTGGTGTAAGCTGCCATTTTTTATTAACTCGCTTCGCTCGTTAATGCACAGATAATCACAGATCTCGAATTAGAGTCTGCGCTTTACAGATGATCGCAGATGGCTTTATCTGTGATCATCTGTATCTTTTAATCTGTGATAATCTGTGTAATAAATCATGTGTTCCTTGCCCGCAATATTTTTCCGCCAAATATATTCAAGGCAGAATCAATCACAGGCTCTTTCTTTTTTAATTCATCTTTGGTGAGCAATGCAGGGGATGCGGATTCTTTGGGCTCCTCCAATGTCCTCTCTGAAAGGATAAACTGGAGTTTTACAGGCGTGTCTAATATCTGCGAAAGCGCGGCCTCTATGGAGGGCTTATTATGTTTTTCCTCAAGTACCTCTCTGTGGAAATTCAGCTCTTTAGGGAACCCGACAAATATCGTATCGCCTCTTGTATGGTCAGGAATGCCTTCTGCGAGATATGATGAAATCGACATCTTCTTAACAGCCATTGCCTTTACGAGAATCGGCCAGGCATTTTTGACCCTCGCCATATCTACTGTTGACGCTGCACCAGTGCGCGAAATCATATTTTCTTGTTTCGCTGGATTCATGGCCTTTTTTACGCTCTCGTGAATATTTTTAGAAAAATTCTGCTGTGTATTGTTCGGCGCTGCGTTTTTCAAAGATTCGGTTATCTCTGGAAGCTTCGAAAGCATCTCCTCTATCGATGCGATAGAATCCCTGGCTGTCAGCTTTATCATGCATAACTCCAGTACTATCCTCTCGGGAAGAAGTTGCTTTATCATCCTCAGGCCATTCGAGATCACGTTTATGATATAAAATATATCTCCATGCGAAAGAAGCCCTGATTGGTTTTTTACCCGCTCTATGGCTTCTTTGGGAAGATCTATTATGTCTTCCGAGACAGCGCCTGATTTTGCGATCATAATATTCCTGAAATGTTCGAGCATCTCAAGAAGAAATTGCTTGGGATCCTTGCCTGAATTTAATACCTCAGCCACTAGATGAATGGCGGCCTTTGTGTCTTTTTTTATAATCAAATCAGCGCATCGAAAAAGCAGTTCTTCCTCTATCATGCCAAGAGATTCAACAATATCTTTCAAGCTGACCTTGCCTTTTGAAAAAGATGCGGCCTGATCAAGCACGCTCTCTGCATCGCGCATACTGCCATCAGAGGCCTTAGCAATATATAAAAACACGCCCTCCTCTATATCCAGTTTCTCTTTTTTTGATATCTCTCTGAGCTTCGCGACGATCTCTTTTATGGATATGCGCCTGAAATCAAATCTCTGGCAGCGAGAAAGTATGGTTGCGGGGAGCTTATGCGGTTCTGTGGTGGCGAATATGAATTTTACATGTTGAGGCGGCTCTTCCAGCGTCTTTAAAAGCGCGTTAAAGGCCGGCATAGTGAGCATGTGCACTTCGTCGATAATGTAGATCTTGTAGCGGCCTTTTGAGGCTGCAAATTTTACTGTTTCGCGAAGATTGCGTATCTCGTCAACACCGTTATTTGACGCGCCGTCTATCTCTATGACGTCAAGGCTGGTGCCCTTTATTATCTCAAGGCATGAAGTGCATTTATTGCATGGTGTTGGCGTGGGCCCCTTTTCGCAATCAAGGGCCTTTGAGAATATACGCGCAGTCGAAGTCTTTCCAATGCCGCGCGGGCCTGTAAACAGATATGCATGGTGCACGCGATTTAGCGAAATAGCATTCTTGAGTGTAGTAGTAATGTGCTCCTGGCCTACTACTGCGTCAAATTCCTGCGGCCTGTGCTTGCGAGCAAAAGGAAGATACGTCATAATATTTGATTTGTGTGGACGCCCGGCGAACTCTACCTCTCCAAGAAATTCAATTACTTGTAAAAACTATAAAATGCCAAAACCAAAAAAATTCGCTCCGAATCTTGTTTATTAACTAATTTTCTTCAACTTTCAAATTGCCTTTTCCAATATTACACTTGGAACACAAAGTCTGTAAATTCTCCGAAACCGTTTCCCCGCCATTCGTCCAAGCTGTCTTATGATCGACGTGAAGAATTGTACTGGGGTCAGTCGCTGGAGATCTACCGCAACATTTGCACTTGAATTTATCTCTTTGCATAACCATGAATCTAAGTCTATGATTGACATCACTTTTAGTTCGGTGCTTTTTTATTGCTTCTTGAGATGATTTTGGCCTTTTGGCTAACGGTGTTTTAACTATAGGCCCGGAAACCAATTCTTTATTGGAATATTCTAAAATTGGTGTTGACTTGCTCTCTTCAACAGTTATAAAATTTTCACTCTCAATTGTTGGTTTTTCTTCTTTGTTGACATACTTTATAAATTGTTCAAGCGCTTTTCGCCAAGTGCCAAAATTATGCACATAACCGCTCCCTGAATATTTAGAAAATGGCATTTTCATATCAGAAAAATGTGGTTGTTTACTGAGCTTTATCCAAACTTCCTCTAAATTTTTAAAATATTCCTCATCTGATATACTTGGATGCTCTCTTCTTCTTAATCCTGCTTTTTCTTTTGCTTTTATCCAAGACCCAAATCTATTCTCAAGCGTCGCGCTGTGAAATTTTCCATGCCGGCTATATTCATCTCTTGCAATAGAATTGTTTTTCAACTCAAAAGAAACCCGCTTTAGGTCATTAATTAGTTCCTCATCTTTTATACGAAGATTTTTTCTACTACTTTTTAAATCTGCTTTTGTTAGGGCGTTAAGCCAAGAGCCAAATCTGCCCCAAAATATTGTGACTCCAAATTTACCATATTTTTTATATTCCCCTTGGGTTAACGAATCTATTTTTAACTCGGAAGCGACGTGCCTTAAGTCAGCAATCAGTTCTTCCTCTCCAATATTTCTATTGTCTGGCTTTAACTTAAATTTCATAATTTTATTCTTCCGAATGCCGCACGCACAGAATTTTATATCTTACTTCAACAGCTTCTTATTTTGAGGCAATTTTTTATAATTTTCTTTGCTAATCACTTTCTTGCCGCTTTTACGTTCCAATTCTTTTCTGGCATTACCCGCGACAGCGCCGCCTTCAAAAGCAGCCTGCTTATTCTCCACAAACCCTTGAGCGTCCTTATTGATGGCGATCTCTTTGGTTGACGCCTCACCAAGCATTGAGAAGATGAGCTCTAAGTCAGTCATATGATCTCTGAGATTCTCCCGTTTGAGTCCTTTGTGTTTTTTATAAGCGGATGGGGTCATGTCAAAGGTTGCTTTTGAAATTTCAGCCGTTAAGATTTCGTATTCCTTTTGTTCTTTTATTCTGCGCTTTTTCCACTGATCGGTTAATTCCTCACGAATGGCGATACCACGCATTCGTTTCTCAATCCAATCCTCGCTGTAGCCTTTTGCCTTGCATAAGACCCGTGTTCTTTTTGTCGCAAGTTCCGGATCTTCGATTTCTTGAATCCGTTCGTAACCAACCCTAGCCAGCCAGCGTTTAAACGGTTCGGCTTTTGGAGATGGGATAGATTGGATAATGCGAAAAATTCCTTCAGTATTGGCGCAATTAAGCTTTTGTGCCCCTCCGGCTGTCTTTACAGAAAGGGGGGTGACAATTTGTCCCCACCCTTTGCTAAGCTCATTGTCCCGTTTGCGCATTTTCTTGATATAATCTTGAACATTGGGCGAATCAGTAAGGGCTGAGACAACATCATTAACCACAAACCACCATTCGTTTTTGTGAATAGTCTTGCGGATTTCACGCTTTCTAAAAATTGCGATTTTTGTCGTAGTTATCTCTTTTTTCATACTCCCTCTTTTCCATCTCTTGGTGAACCCTGATAATTAGCTTCCAGGGTTCTCCTGAGCGTCAACAATGGCGGAGAGGCAGGGATTCGAACCCTGGGTCCCGGTTTGATCCAAGACAACTCCTTAGCAGGGAGCTCCGATCAACCACTCTGGCACCTCTCCAATTTTTGCGAAGCAAAAATTGATCCTGAGCAAGCCAAATAATGCAAAGCATTATTTGGCACGTCGAAGGACCTATCACTTTTTCCGCTTCTTCTTAAAAAATTCCTTTATTAAAAAGCTGATTTCTCCTTCTAAAATACCTTTCTTGATTTCAAATTTATGATTTAACTTCTTATGGTTAGCTAAATCAATCACTGAGCCGCATGCGCCGGTCTTTGGGTCAGATGCCCCATACACAAGTTCCTTTATGCGGGCAAGGACCATTGCCCCCGTACACATGCTGCAGGGTTCAATTGTAACATACATCACACAATCTATCAATCTTTCATTTTTTAGCTCTGCTGATGCCTGCGTAATAGCTATCATCTCCGCATGAGCAGTGGGATCCTTTAAGAGCTTTATCTGATTATGCGCCCTTGCTATAATCGAACCTTTATGCACAACTACAGCGCCCACAGGCACCTCATCCTTATCAAAAGCCTTTTTTGCCTCGCGAAGAGCCTCTCTCATGTAAAACTCATGACCTTTCATATCTTCCTCTTAAAAAGCGCTATGCCATATTCCTCAGTCGTAAAAGGAAACGGCCCAAACTGCTTATATAAAATGTAATTTTCCCTGATGTATTTCATGATCTCTGTCGCATAATCTTTCCCAAATGCCTTATAGCCATATTCAGTTGTGTCCCTCTGCGTCAATACTATATAGTTTACCTCTTCCTCCTCTATCCCAGAAATAACCTCATCCACCACGTCTTCTTTGATAAGCTCTACCGGAAGATAGCTATAATAATACAATGGATTTTCACGTTCAGAAAGAAAATTCAAGACCACGCCTTCAGGAAAAACCACCATGCTTTCATCCTTGAGAGTATTCTCTCCCAAAAATTCTA
>JAHIRR010000341.1 GCA_018818505.1 Candidatus Omnitrophota bacterium
AAAAGAAACCACAGAGGACACAGAGAAAAACTATAATTTAAAAAACCTCTGTGTGCCCCAGTATCTTTAGAAAAGATATAAAGGTTTTTGTTAAGTAAACGTTGAGCAGTAAAGGTATAATAGAGTGCACAGAGAAAATTATAAAAAATCTCTGTGTTCTCTGTGGTTAAAAAAAGGAGTCGGCTATGAGAATCTTCAATATCCTTGCAATTTTTATTTATACCCTGTTTTTTTCTATTATAGGAGGGGTGCTTATAGCGCTGTCTCTCAGGCCAGCCTCTCTTGATTCGGTGTTGAGCATGATCCAATACCTCTCGCAGGCGGAAAATTTAAAGATGGGCATGGCATTGACAGGCGCTGCATTGATATTGATCAATATATCGATTGCGCGGCTATCCATAGGAAAATTGCGCAAAAACAAGACGATTGCCTTTGAGAACCCTGATGGACAGGTGACACTGTCTTTGTCAGCGATAGAGGACTATGTAAAAAAACTTACGCACAGGATACCTGAGATAAAAGATATAAGATCAAACATATCTGTGGGCCGCAATGGGGTCCTCGTGACCGCGAGGGTCGTGCTTTACTCTGATGTGAATATACCAGAGACTACTGAGAAGGTGCAGGGCGCTATCCGCATACGGCTGCAGGAGATGCTTGGCCTGGAAGAAAAGGTCACAATAAAGGTCCATGTATCAAAGATAGCGCAGCGAGATAAGCGAAGCGATAAAAAACAAGAACCACAGGAAAGTGGTTTTCACGGTGAAATCCAGTATGGAGGGTAAGCTTTCAAGGTTTTTAACCACAGAGTACACAGAGAAAAAACTATAATTGAAAAAGATCTCTGTGTTCTCAAGTATTTTTAGAAAAGACATCAAGACTCTTTTAGTTTTAAAATATAAAAGTTTTTAAGTAAATGTTGGGCAGTAAAGGTATAATAGAGTGCACAGAGAAAATTATAAAAAATCTCTGTGTTCTCTGTGGTTTAAAAAAAGGAGCTATAACATGGCAAGGAAGGTCGGTGTATTAACAGGGGGAGGGGATTGTCCTGGACTGAATTCAGTGATCAGGGCAGTAGTCAGATTAGCGCTTAAAGAGGGCTATGAAGTAGTAGGCATAAAGAATGGGTGGAAAGGATTAACAGAGAATGACACCCAAAAATTAGACATTACGTCTGTCTCTGGGATACTGCCAAAGGGCGGTACTGTGTTAGGCACGTCCAGGACAAATCCTTATAAAAAACAAGGGGACGTAGAAAAGGTGAGAGCGAATTTCAAAAAATTGGGACTGGAGGCGCTGATAGCCATTGGCGGCGAAGATACGCTTGGCGTAGCAGCAAAGTTATACAAAGAAGGGTTGAATGTAGTTGGCGTGCCAAAGACCATTGACAATGACCTCTCAGGCACAGATGTCACGTTTGGGTTTGATACTGCGATAAATATTGCCACCGAGGCGATTGACAGGCTGCATACCACAGCTGAATCGCATAACAGGATCATGGTGGTCGAAGTAATGGGCAGGCACGCGGGCTGGATTGCCATAGAGTCTGGAATCGCAGGAGGCGCTGATATTATTCTGATACCAGAACTTCCGATAGATATGGATGAGGTATGCGCTCTTTTAAAGAAACGCCACGCCAGGAGCAAGAGCTTCAGCATCGTTGTAGTGGCAGAGGGCGCAAAGTTTAAGCAGGGTAAACTGATCAAGCAAGAGGAGAAATTAGACGCGTTTGGCCATATACGGCTGGGTGGCATAGGACATGCATTAGGCGAAGCAATAGAGAAGAACACGGGTTTTGAGACAAGAGTCACAGTCCTTGGCTACTTACAAAGGGGTGGCACGCCCACTGCCTTTGACAGAGTGCTTGGCACACGTTTTGGCATAAAGGCAATGGAGTTAGTACTAAAGAAGGATTACGGCAAGATGACTGCATTGCAAGGCAACCAGGTAAAAAGCGTCTCATTAGAAGCCGCTGTAGCCAAGCTAAAAACCGTTGACATGGAACTCTACAACATCGCCAAGATATTCTTCGGCTAAAGTAGACAAAACAGACAGTGACTGTTTTGTCTACTTTTCGAGGTTTAATATGAAAAAGAGGATAATAGAGTTAATAAAAGAGGCTATCGAGGTCAAGAACGAGCTTATCAAGACCCAGCTCAGTAACATTGAAGCGCTTGCCAGGATGATGCTTGCTACAATAAAATCTGGCAACAAGATCCTCATATTTGGCAATGGCGGCAGCGCTGCTGACAGTATTCACATTACAGCAGAGCTAGTGGGCAGGTTTCGCAAAGAAAGGGAAGCTCTGCCAGCAATAGCCTTGAGCGCCAACGTCTCAACATTGACCGCGCTTGGAAACGACTATGGTTTTGAAGCTATATTCGAAAGACAGATAGAGGCCCTTGGAAAAGAAGGAGATATGGCCTTGGGTATATCGACCAGCGGCAAATCAAAAAATGTGATACGCGCGATAGAAAAGGCCTCAAAAATGAATATGAAAACAGCTGTCCTTATGGGAAAATCAAAGGGAACGCTTGAACAGATGGCTGATGTCTCTGTAAACGTGCCTTCAAACAATACTCCGCGCATCCAGGAATCCCATAGTATAATCGGACACATTGTCTGCGAGATCATAGAAGATGCTTTATAACAAAATAAAAACCCTGCCTGAACTAATAAAGGCGTTAAAAAAATCCAGGGGTAAAAAAGATATCATTTTTACCAACGGGTGCTTTGATATCCTGCATGTGGGGCATGTTGCTTATTTGCAAAGAGCAAGGTCCATGGGAGATATCCTGGTGGTGGGGCTGAATAGTGATAGCTCTGTAAGAAAACTAAAGGGTAAAAAAAGGCCTGTAAATAGCCAGAAAAATAGGGCAAAGGTCCTTTCAGCGCTTGCATGCGTGGATTTTGTCGTAATATTCAACAGCCTCACGCCATTAAACCTGATAAAGGCAATAAAGCCAACGGTTCTGGTAAAAGGCGGGGACTGGAATGTGAAAGATATTATAGGAGGAGATTTTGTTCGATCTTTAGGCAGCCGCGTAAAAAGCCTGCCCTATATAAAAGGGTTTTCCACAAGGAAATTGATCAAAAAAATAAGATCCTCATGAATCAAGAGCTTTTAAAGATCATCGACGCCAATCTAAACAGGACACGGGAAGGCTTAAGGGTGTGCGAGGATATAGCGAGATTCGCGGTGATCGATAAGAAGATCTCGAGATCCTTGAAGGCCATGCGTCACTCCGTTACAAAGGCGCTGCTTTCTTCAAAGAGATTCGCGCTCAGGCAACTCGTTAAGGCAAGGGACACAAAGAATGACCCGATGAAATTCGTGGATTTTGAAAAGCAAAAAGGGACGAACATCCAGGATATATTCATGGCTAATA